>DATBGU010000078.1:0-9190 GCA_036557825.1 Gemmataceae bacterium | reverse complement strand
ACCGAAACTCGGAACCACCAAACACGATGATTGTCCCGCTATCCTGCCGTTCATCCGACACGCTTAGTCGGAGGAGGCTGCGCAACGAGAGTCCGGGTTGTTGCACGACCTCTGTTGCACAGCCGGTCGGTCAACAAAGCCCCGCCAGTCCGCCACACGCACCGTCCAGGCAGAAAAAGTGGCGGCATCTTCGTTATTCTCGGCAAAATGGATAGAATAGGTAAAGTTGTACTTCTTCCATGAGTCCGCCCCCGTGGAGCCTCATCGAGAACGAGGGTACTACCATGTGTCCGCTTCCCGTCCCCCTCGGCCGCGTGCTGGGGATCGTGCTGGGGATCGTCGTCGCGGCGACGGCCCACGGCCAAACGATCACGGTCGCGCGCGCTGCCCAGCAGAAAGCACCGCCCAAAGCGGCACCGGCGCCTCCCCCGGCTTCGGTGCACAAGATCGTCGTCTTCGATGGACCCAACCGCAGTGTCCACTACGTCACGGCCGGCAACGTCGCCACCGCCGACCGCCTGGCCGCCAACGAGTTGGAGCGCACCGAGAACGCCCTGGCGTACTACGGCGACTTGCAGCGCCTCAAACAGCAGTACGTCGGCAGCGAGCGCGTCATGGAGCCGCAGCGCCGCTACGTCCAGGAACAGCTGTACGGCACCCAGATCCGTTACGGCGGCTCCAGTGCCGGCTACGGTGGATACAGCTATGGTGGTTGGGGTCCGTTTGTCTGGGGCGGCTACGGCTACCCGCGCTCCTTCAGCGGCTACACCGGCGCGACCTCCTACCAGGTGATCCGCAGTCTGCAATTCGGCATGGGCGACGAAGGCCGTATCAAGAACGCGATGGCTCAGGGCATCGCCCAGGACGCTTCCTCCGACCGCGCCGCCGTGGTCGCGCGCGAATACGAGGCGGCTGCGGCGCGAGCGGCGGCGTCTCCCGTGCTGTCAAGGGATCTGGGTCTGCAAAAAGGACCCGCGCCCAAGGAATCGCGTGAACCGTCCTTCGCCAAGGGTAGCAAGGTCACGGTCTGGATCGGCAGCGACAAGTACACGGGCACCGTCAAGGAGGACGTCGACGGCTGGCTTGTCCTGCAAACCGACAAGGCCGAAGTGAGAGTTCGCAAGTCCGAGATCACGCGCTCGGAAATGCCGGCCAAGCCGGGCGACGGTCCGAGCCAGTAAGCATTCGGTGGGTCTCGAAAGGAACGGACGCGCTTCGCGGCGAAGGCCGGGGAGCGCGTCCGTTTTCTTTTCTCACCTTGGCGACGATTTCTTGCTCCTGTAACGGCGCGGCGTTAAGATCACGGGCGCCCGTCCGTCCCCTCGTTCCTCGATTCCGCGTGGAGGTTCTCATGCAAGCCGAAAAGCGTTGGCCGCCGATGCGCTGGCTGCCGTGGCTGGTCGTCTGCTTCGTGTGCCTTTGCCTTGCCAGTCCTTCCCTCACCCAGCCCAAGCGCGGCGACGCACCCAAGAACGCCGCGCCGCCCAGTTCCAGCAGCTACGATCAGGTTTCCCCGGTGCTGCTCGGCCAGGAAACCTTCAAGGCCATGATGGCCAAGGACAAGGCGGGCAAGGATGCCGTCATGGCGCGCCAGCGCGAACTGCTGGAAAAACGCTATGATCTGCAAGTCCGCGTGGACGACAACGTGAAGATGTCGCGCGGCAAGCCGATCCCGGTCGGCCCGGCCACGCGCCTGCCGGCCGACATGACCTGGGCCAAGCTCGCCGCCCTCTCTCCCGACGAGGTCCGCGACAAGGGCACCTTCCCACAAGGCTTCCTGCCGCTGCCCCATCCGCATCACGAGGTCGGCGGCATGATCTTTCCGCAAATGGAAATCAAGCAGCAGGCGCGCTTGCAGCGCTTCGATCTCGACTTCGATTTGCCGGAGCATTTCCTTCCCGAGTTCCCGCCGGCCATCTACCTGACCACCCGGCCCGATCTCGGCGACGTTTCCAAGGGCAAGATGCTCACGGTCGATACCTTCCACGAGATTTTCGACGGCATCCTCAACGCCAAGGATCTGGAAGGCGTCCGGCTGCTGGTGACACAGTTCCCGCAGCAGCAGTTCAACGCCACCGCCGACCGCAAGACCGATCGGCCCGACGGGATGCAGGGCGTCGCCTGCCTCGATTGTCACGTCAACGGCCACACCTCCGGCGCGGCGCACCTGGTCGGCGACATCCGCCCGCAGTCGCACCGCCGCCGTATCGAGACGCCGTCGCTGCGCGGCGTCAACATTCAGCGCCTGTTCGGTTCGCAGCGGGCGCTGAAGACCATCGAGGACTTCACGGAGTTCGAGCAGCGCGCCGCCTACTTCGACGGCGATCAATTGTCGGCGTCGGCCAAGGGCATCAACCCGCTGGAGCGCGGCGGACAGGTGCATTTCATGTCCGAGTTCCAGGAGTTGCTCGCCTTCCCGCCGGCCCCCGGACTCGGCATCGACGGCAAACTCAATCCGAAGAAATTCGCAGCCGATTCGCCGGAGATGAAGGGCCAAAACCTGTTCTTCGGCAAGGCGCGCTGCGCCGAGTGCCATCCCGCCCCTTACTACACCGACAACACCATGCACGACCTGCAAATCGAGCGCTTCTTCAATCCTCAGAAGATCAACGGCCTGTACGCCACCGCCCAGGGACCGATCAAGACGTTCCCGCTGCGCGGCATCAAGGAGTCGCCGCCGTACTTCCACGACGGTCGGCTGCCGACCCTGGAAGACACGGTCGAGTTCTTCAACCTGATTCTGGAGACGAAGCTGTCGTCGGAGGAGAAGCGTCAACTCGTCGCGTTCATGCGGCAGTTGTGATGATGTCGTTTCGACCCTGCAAGCGGCTGCGAAGCGGTTTGCCAACCAGCCCGAAGCGCCAGCGAGGGCCGCCCTCGCTGGCGCTTCGGGCTGGTGAAGCAGGTTTTGAGTCCTTTACTCGCGCGTCTCGCGGAAGCGATAGCCGACGCCGCGCACGGTTTCGATGAGATCGGAGGCGCCGAGCTTCTTGCGCAGCGTCTTGATGTGAACATCGATGGTGCGTTCGAGCACGATGGCGCCCTCGCCGATGGCGGCGTCCATGAGTTGATGCCGCGTGAACGCGCGTCCCGGCTGGCGCAGCATGCATTCCAGGAGGCGGAACTCCGTCGGCGTCAGATCCAGTTCGTGCCCTTCGGCGTAGGCCCGATGACGCACGCGGTCGATGCGCACGCCCAGATACTCGACCACGTCCACCGGATCGGCGACGCCCTCGACGCGGCGTTGCAGCGCCTTGATGCGCTGGAGCAGGATCTTGACGCTGAACGGCTTGGTGACATAATCGTCGGCTCCCAGAGAGAAGCCGACGACCTGGTCCGTCTCCTCGGCTTTGGCGGTGAGGAGGATGATGGGAATGCCGCGCGTCCTCTCGCCGCCGCGCAGCTCGCGGCAGATGTCCAGGCCGCTTATGCCCGGCAGCATGATGTCGAGCAGGATCAGATCCGGCAGCAGCGTCTGCGCCTTGCGCAGCCCTTCCTGACCGTCGTGCGCGACCAGCGTATCGTAGCCTTCGCGTTTCAGGTTGTATTCCAGTACGTCGGTCAAACCGCGCTCGTCCTCGATAATGAGGATGCGCAGGCGCGGCGCCGTGGACGCCGGAGCGTTGGACGCGGCGGCAGTCATCGTGGCTTCTCCCCCATTGCGGGTCATCGCCATTGAAGAAGGCATTGCGGCGGCCGTTCGGCCTCCATTCCTTCTCCCCTCGTTCGGTTAATAAGGTCTGCGGACAGAGGCTCCCGGCAGGGCAGGAGGTGGGCGATGACGAATGATTTCTCCATCGACCAGATACACCACATCCTCGGCGATGTTGGTGGCGTGGTCGGCGATTCGTTCCAAATGGCGCACGGCCGAGAACATCGACAGGCCCGGATCGACCAGGTTGGGTGAACCTTTCATGGCCTGAACCAACTCGGTGATGATCTCGTCATTGTAGCGGTCCACCTCGTCGTCCATGCGCATCACGGTCTGCGCCTCGTCTGTGTCGAGGTTGACAAACGAGTCGAGACTTTGGCGAACCATCATGGTCGTCAGGTCGGTCATGCGCTGCAATTTGACCGGGATGGCCAACAGCGGCGGCCGGGCCAGGTGGATGGCCCGTTCCGCGATCTCCTCGGCCAGGTCGCCCATGCGTTCCAGATCCGTGTTAATCATCATGGCCGCGATGATCCGTCGCAGATCGACCGCCACCGGCTGATGAAGCGCCAGGATCTTGAGGCACTCCTCGTCGATGTGGTTCTCTTCGATGTCGATCTGCTTATCGCCGGCGATGACCTCGTCGGCCAACGCAACGTTGCGGTCCTGCAACGCGCGAATCGACTTGTGAATGGCGGCTTCCACGAGTCCGGCCAGGGCCAGCAGATCGCGTTGCAGGTTATCGAGATCGCGTTGCAGGTGTTTGGCCATACTTGTCCGTAGTCCGCAGTCCGCAGTCCGCAGTCCGCAGTCCGTAGTCCGCAGTCCGCTGTGAAGACCTGCCTGTCTTTGCTGCGGACTGCGGACTACGGACTGCGGACTCTTGGGGTTACCCGAATCGTCCCGTGATGTAGTCCTCGGTTTGCTTCACCAACGGCCGCGTGTACAGCTGGTCGGTCGGACCCGACTCGATGAGACGGCCCTGGAAGAAGAAAGCCGTCTGGTCCGAGACGCGAGCGGCCTGCTGCATGTTGTGCGTCACGATGACGATGGTGTAATCGCGCTTCAACTCGAAAATCAGAT
Source organism: Gemmataceae bacterium (assembly GCA_036557825.1). Lineage (GTDB taxonomy): Bacteria > Planctomycetota > Planctomycetia > Gemmatales > Gemmataceae > JAJPHU01. The sequence continues at coordinate 4,455 of DATBGU010000078.1, read as the reverse complement.
CCTCGATGCGAGCCGTCGAGGCCGGGTCCAGAGCCGAGGCCGGTTCGTCCAGCAGCAACACTTCCGGATCGGTCGCGAGTGCGCGCGCGATGCACAACCGCTGCGCCTGACCGCCGGATAAATTCATGGCCGAGTCGTCCAGTCTCTCCTTGACTTCGTCCCACAGCGCCGCCCCGCGCAGGCAGCGCTCGCAGATTTCTTGCAGCCGCGCCTTGCCGCTCACGCCGGCGACGCGCGGACCGAACACCACGTTCTCGAACACACTCTTGGGGAACGGGTTCGACTTCTGGAACACCATGCCCACGCGCCGGCGCAGATCCACCAGGTTGACGCTGCGGCCGTAAATGTCCTCGCCGTCCAGAAGGATTTCGCCCGTGTGTTGAGTGCCCTCGATCAGATCGTTCATGCGGTTGAGCGAACGCAGGAACGTGGACTTGCCGCAGCCGGAGGGACCGATAAGGGCCATCACCGAGCATTCGGGGATCGAGAGCGAGATATCGAACAGCGCTTGTTTTGCTCCATACCAGAACGACAGCTTGCGAACGTCGAAGATGGTGCGGACGCCCTTGCCGTTGGAAGGCTTGCGCCCTGTCAGGCTGCGTTCCGAGATGATGGCCGAATAGGAGAGAGTGGACATAAAAGCACTCGTACGCGCATCGATCCGCACGACCTCAAGCCTTTTTGGAAGCGAAGTTATTGTAAAAAGCCTGTGTGTATTTTTGATGAAGATGAGAGGGAGAATTGACAACGGGAGATCAGGTGGGCGGTGCTTGGGGCAGGCTGACCGTGAAAGTGGTTCCCTGTCCGGGCCGGCTGGCCGCTCGAACGCTGCCGCCCAGCGCCTGGGACAGGTGCTTGACGATGGACAGACCCAGTCCGGTTCCTCCCATCTCGCGCGAGCGCGCCTTGTCCACGCGGTAGAAACGCTCGAAGATGCGCGGCAGGTCCGCCGCCGGGATGCCGATGCCGGTATCCGAAACCTCCAGGCACACCTGTTCGCCCTCGCGCCGCCAGCGGACGAAAACTTGCCCGCCTTCCGGCGTGTACTTCACCGCGTTGTCCAGCAGATTATCGAGGATCTGTTCGACGGCCTCCGGGTCGGCCCAAACGGTGATCGGCTCGCTGTCGGCGGGCGGCACGGCTTGCAGAACCTGGTTTTTCGCCTCAGCGCGTTGGCGATGACGTTCCATGCACTCCTGGGCGATCTCCTCCACGACGACCGGCTGGAAGTCGAAGAACTCCGCGCCGGACTCGATGCGGGCGAGGCTGAGCAGATCGAGGATGAGAGCGTGAAGCCGATTGCTCTGGCTGGCGACCTGCTCCAGAAACTGTCCGCGATGCTGCGGATCGTCCATGGCGCCGTCGAGCAGCGTTTCGACGCAGACCTTGATGACCGAGAGCGGCGTCTTCAGTTCGTGCGAGACGTTGGCGACGAACTCTTGCCGCAGGCGTTCCAGGCGACGCAGTTCGGTGGTGTCGTGCAGCACCAGCACCGCCCCGCGCGGCGGCAAACCGGGCAAGCGGGCGGCGTGAATCGTCAGGCTGCGCGTGCTGGAGCCGTTCCAGCCCAGCTCCTCGCGCTGAGCTTCCGAGCTATCCAGGGCGCGCTGCACCACGTCGAGAAGCGAGCGCTGGCGAACGACCTCCCACAATCGCCGGCCGACCGGCGCTTGCGACGGCAGTCCCAGCAGCTGATTGGCGCGTTCGTTGGCATAGAGGATGCGCTGGCCGGCGTCGAGAGCGACGACGCCTTCGACCATGCCGCTGAGAATGGTGCGCAGCTGCTGGCGGTCTTCTTCGAGCTTGGCGATGCGGGCGTCGAGCCGTTCGCTCATGCGGTTGAAAGCGCGCACCAGATCGCCCATCTCGTCGTGGCGGTCCGTGAAAACGCGCTGACCGCCGGCGCCGTCGCCGATTTTGTCGGCCACGCCGGTCAGGGCGTGCAGCGGCCGACGCAAACGCCGAGCGAGCCTTCGACTCAGCACGACACAGCTCAGCACGGCGACGATCGCCGCGCCTCCGACCAGGGCAAGCCCTCGCAGCCGCACCTCGGCGTCCCGCGCGCCCACGGCGATAATCGCGGCCATCCCGGCGAGGATCGCCAGCATCAGGAGGGTGAACGCGGAGAGAAGCTGACGGAACATAAATCCGAAATCCGTGGGCGAACCGCCGGCGTCAGCCGGCTGGTGCGCGCCCCACGCCTGCGGATCGAGCCTGTACCAGCCGGCTGACGCCGGCCGTTCGCCAAATGAATTCTACTCCGCGCGGCTGGCCAACACCACGCGCTTGCCGGTCAGCAGGCGGACGCTGACGTTGAGGACCATGACGAAGGCGAGTAGCACGAGGGCGGCGGACCAGGCGAGACGGACCTGATTGTCGTCGGGACTCATCGAATACTGGTAGATGTACAGCGGCAAGAAGGGCATTTTGTCGTTGGGCGAGACCGCCCAGCGGTCGTTGCCGAAAGCGGTCATCAGCAGAGGAGCGGTTTCGCCGGCGATGCGGGCGACGCCGAGAAAGGTTCCGGTGATGATGGCCGGCAGCGCGGCCGGCAGCGACACGCGCAGCACGGTCTGCCAGTGATGAGCGCCCAGGGCGTGACTGGCGTTGCGCAGGCTCTGCGGCACCAGTTTCAGGGCTTCTTCCGAGGAGCGCATGATAACCGGGATCATCATGCAGCCCAGGGCGAACGCCCCGGACCAGCCGGAAAATTGCTCATCCGGCGGCAGCAGTTTCCAGCGGATGAACAGGCGAACCAGTGCGTAGACAAAGGTGCCCATGACGATGGACGGCACCCCGTTGAGCAGTTCGCCGAAAAAGCGGACGACCGGCCCGATACGACTGGTGCGATACTCGGCCAGAAACACGGCGGCGAGCAGTCCCAGCGGCAGAGCGAAGGCGGTGGCCAGAGCGACGAGGATGAAACTGCCGGCCAGGGCGTTGGCCAGTCCGCCCCCCATCTCGCCCATTGGACGCGGCAGCTGGGTGAAAAAGCCCCAGCTCAGCGCGCCGATGCCGCGATACAGGATGAAGCCCAGGATCAAAAACAGCGGCACGCAGGTCGTCACCAGGCACAGCCCCAGCGCCCCCAAAGTTCCCAGCACGACGAGTGCGCCCAGGACCGTTATCAGGGCCAGCAAACCCGTACGCAGTCCCGGATCGTGTACGAGGAAGGCGACTACCACCGCCGCGACCGCCAGCACTCCAAGGACAATCAGACCGGCGGCGTTCTCGCGCCCGCTGCCGCCTGTCATCAGACGATTGACCCACGCCGCCCGGCGAGTGCGGGGCAGCACTTGGCGCGGCGGAGCCTCGGTGGCGATCGAGACCGAGGAGCGCCCGAAGAACCGCGCGAGCAAGGAGCGGCCGCGCTGAGGTTGGCCCATGCGCCAGATAAGCAAACGCGCCAAGGTGTTCATCACGATGGTGATGCCGAACAACAGCAGCCCCAACTCGATCAGGGCCGACTCGTGCAGGTCGCTGACGTTGGAGGGCAGTTCGATGGCGAGAATGCTGGGGATGGTGTTGCCCTGGCCGGACAGCCACCACTCAAAGCGGTTCACGTTGCCGATAATCATGGTGACGGCCATCGTTTCGCCGATGGCGCGGCCCAGTGCCAGAAAGCAGCCGCCGAGGATGCCGGGCCGAGCGTAGGGCAACACAACTCCCCAGATCGTCTGCCAACGGGTAGCTCCCAGGGCGAGAGCGCCTTCGCGCTGCGCGCGCGGCACAGCCTGGCACACGTCGTAGGAGATGGCCGCGATGTACGGCACGACCATGATGGCGAGGATCAGGCCGGCCGCCAGAAGTCCCTTGCCACCGGTGTTGTCGCCGCCGGCCAGATCAAAGAACTCTCGCAGGGCGGGGGCAAGGAAGGTGATGCCCCAGAAGCCGTACACGACGCTGGGGATGGCCGCCAGCAATTCGACGAGGAACGCGCCGGTCCGCTTCACCCAGCCGGTGGCGATTTCCGCCAGGAAGGTGGCGGTGCCGACGCCGAACGGCACGGCCAGAAGCATTGCGATCGCCGAGGTGACCACCGAGCCGTAAATGAAAACCAGGCCGCCGAAGCGATCGTGGTTGGGATCCCAGGTGCTGCCGACCAGGATGCGAACGCCGACGGTGCGGACCGCCGGCCACGCCTGCAACACCAGCAGCACCAGAATCAGCACCACGAGCAAGAGGATCACCGCGGCCGAGGACAGGCAGAGATGTTTGAACAGCCAATCCGCCGGCGAGCCGATGCCCAGAACGGAGCGGGCGGAACGCCGGAACCCACCCGCCGGCGTCGATCGGGTGGCGATCGCCGGCTGTTGACGGTGCTCCTCGGAAAAGGACATTCAATATCCCTTGTAGGGAGATTAGGGAAGTCGTTTCGGTTAGAAGCTGATTCCAACACGGCGAGCGGGGGGCGTCAGCCCCCTGTTTTTCTTCGCGGAAACAGGGGGCTGACGC
>DATBGU010000077.1:0-10066 GCA_036557825.1 Gemmataceae bacterium | reverse complement strand
CCTGCACAAGCGCATCTCGCTGTGATGGTGGCGCATGTTTCTCGGTATTGAAATCGGCGGCACCAAGCTCCAGCTCGGCGTCGGACCCGATGACGGCAAGCTGCGCGGCCTGTGGCGCGGCGCCGTCGATGTCGCCGCCGGCCCGGAGGGCATCCGCCGACAGATCATCGCCGCCGTGCCGGAGTTGCTTACCCGCGCGGGCATCGGGCGCGGCGAGTTGCGCGGCGTCGGCATCGGCTTCGGCGGCCCGGTGGACGATGCCACGCACACGGTCATCAAATCGCATCAGATCGAGGGCTGGGATGATTTCCCGCTGGCCGACTGGATCGCGGAATTGCTCGATCTGCCGGCGGTGTTGGGCAACGACGCCGACGTGGCGGGACTGGCCGAGGCATTGCATGGGGCAGGTAAGGGACTATCGCCGATCTTTTATATCACGATTGGGTCGGGCATAGGCGGCGGCTTCATTGTCAATGGGGCAATCTACCGAGGATGCGGACGCGGGGCGGCAGAGATCGGACACCTAGGACTATGGACTTTTACGTGGAACGAGGAAATCGCGGAGTACCAGGGCGGCAGAGAAGTATTAGAACAGAGATCGTCTGGCTGGGCGATCCAAGCGAATGCAAGGGATTTGGCAGAATGCTTCCCGGACGAGTGTGTGTCGTTCATTCATCTAGCAGGAGGAAAGCGGGAGAATATCAAAGTCGAACATGTCGCTCGAGCTGCGGAGCAAGGCGATGAATATGCACAGCAGTTACTGAACGGTGCGCTGATCTACCTGGCTGATGCCATCGTCAATGTGATTACCCTGCTCTGTCCTCGCCGCATCGTCATCGGCGGCGGTGTCTCGCTGATGGGGGAGAAGATGCTGTTTGACCCGCTTCGGCGGATGGTCGCTGAGCGCGTGTTCAAGCCCTTCGCCGGTCTGACGGACATTGTTCCGGCGGCGCTCGGCGAGGAAGTGGTGGTACACGGCGCGATCGCCCTGGCCCGAAAACGGTTCGGTTAATCACCGTGGAGCCACGGATTTCCCGCGCGCGATCGCCGCGATCATTTCCAGCATTATTTGCTTCTCACTCAACTCCTCCCAATCGTGTCCCTTGCCGATGCCATAAGTGATCTTGCCCTCGTACGCCGGTTTCGCTTCCGTCAAGAAATCGTCGAGCAGATGCACGGCGTTGTTGAGGAAAAATTCGTCGGACTCGCCGACCCAGATGCGCAGTTTGCCGCGCAACTTCGGCCCCAGCGTCTTCCAGTTCGATTGCAGCACCAGCCGTAAATCGTACTTCTTCCAGTGCTCAATCGCGTCGCGGTCGATCTTGCCGGTCGCCCCATCCCACAAGGGGAGCGGCAAGTTATCGCGGCCGCGCGGACCGAACGCGGCGTTCCAGGCGCACCAGTCCTTGCCGGATAGCTCCCAGCGATCGCCGCGCCCCAGCACACGCTCGATGTGGCATTCGTGCCGCACCGTATAGAACACGTCGCCGTTGCGCCGGCGGCGAGCGGGGCGCTCGAAACCTTGCTCGTTCACGTAGGCATTCTCATCCTCGTAAATGTTGATGAGTTCATACGCGCGGAAATCGACGGGATCGGGGGCGTGCGACCAGGCACCGTTGAAGAAATCGGGATAGAAGATCTGCAAGGCCAGCGATACCCAACCGCCCGTCGAGGCGCCGTCGAGGACGCGAGCATACGGCCGGCCGATGCCGCGAAATGTCCGTTCGACGTGGGGAATCAGTTCTTGCGTCACGGCGTCGCCGTATGGCCCGTTGTTGGCGGAGTTGACCTGATAGGGATCACCGAAGGGTCCGGCCCCGTCGAGATGCAGGAGGATCATGCGCGGCGTATCGTCGGCGAGCCACAGCCTTCGGAAACCGGAACCCCGCTGCATCATGTTCCTCACATCCGTGAAGCGCGTGCCGTAACCGCCGATGTGGACGCGCAGCGGATAACGCCGCTCTCGTTCGCGCTCGAAATCGCGCGGCAGGATGACGCCGGCCCGCAGATACATCGGCCGTCCGTGGAACTTGCTCAGGAGTTCCGAGCGGATCTTGACGAACTTGACATGCTCGTCCTCGGCCGGCAGCTTCTCCGCCGGGATCTTGCGATTGAGCTGGATTTTCACGGTGCCGCCGCGCTCCGGATCGAGTTTGACGGCGAGCGGTTCGCTGTAGAGGTTGCCCGATGCGTCTGTCCGGTTCAGATCGCGATTGACCGCGAAGACCGCCTGCACGAAATACTCACTCTTCGGCAGATCGGCCAGGTGCTTGAGGGGCGCGAGCATGGCGGTCTGATCCACCGCGACCGTGACGCCGGCGGCGAAGTCGCGGACATCGCGGCCGAGGAGCGGCGGCGATTTCAATCCCGGTTGACCGATGGCGCGGCGCGGCTCCGGTCGCTGGTTGCGATCCAGCACGAGCAGCAATCTCCCGTCCCGCGGCACCGGCAGTAAACCCTCGGCGACCGTCACCTCGAAGCGCAGCGCGGTGTTGGGAGCCGCCCCAGCATCAAGACCCGGATGGAGAACCACAAGAAGAAGGATCAAAACGAGAACACGGAAGCGCATGGGATGCCTCGCCGAGATCGCCGCTCGCGGCCCGGTGCGACGAACACCGCGCCGCGAGCGACCATGCCGCGCGACATCCTACTTCAATCCGGCGAGGAACTCTACCAAATCGCGGATCTCCGCGCGCGACAGGTGCTTGAGGACGTCTTCGGGCATCGCCGACTTGCCCGTGTCGCGCTCGTCGATCTGGTTCTTCGGCACGACGAGCAACTGCCCCTCCGCCGTTATCAAGCGGACTTCGCGGGCGTCCTCGGACTTGAGCACGCCGGATTGACTTTTGCCGTTCTTGAGCGTCAGCACGACCGTCTCGAAGCCCTTGGCGATTTGCTTGTTCGGAGCGACGATCGACTCCAGCAGGTAATCGCGTTTTTGTCGCGCGCCGATGCCGGTTAGATCGGGTCCGACCTCGCCGCCGACACCCTTGATTTTGTGGCAGCGCAGGCACGAGACTTCCGCCTTGGCGTGGAAGATGCGGCCGCCGGACTCGGCGTCGCCGCCCACGAGCGCATCGCGGTACGCACTCAACGGATCATCCTTCTTCGCTGTTGCCTCGTAGCGTCGCAGCTTGTCCTTAATGGCCGGCGTCGTGTGACGCGCGGCCGCTTCCAGCAGATCGAGCCGAGCTTCGGCCGGCACCGCGCCGGCGAGCAGCTTGTCGAGCCATTTCGCCAAGTCATCGTCGGCACGCGGCTCCTTGATCTCGCCGAGGATAGCGAACGCGCCCTGACGCTCGATCGTCTCCCCGTTTTCCAGAACGCGGCCAAGCTCGGTCAGCGCCTCTTCCGGTCGAGCATGAGATAACAAGCGTCGCCCCTCGGTGCGGACGCGCGGGTCGGCGTCCTTGAGGGCCGATCGCATCGCCTTCTCCAGACTGCCGTCGTGCAGAGACTCCAGCGCGCGCAGCGCCTCAACCCGCATCGCGCCGGGCCGCTTGCCGTCCAGCGCCAGAGCGACAAGGACCGGACCCACTTCCTTAATGCCCAGGCCGGCGGCGACCTTGGCCGCTTCCTGACGCACCGCGTTCGGCCCGGCGAAGATGCCGCCCAGCGATGACTTGATCGCCTCGACGGCGATTTTCGGATCACGTGCGGGGAAGCTCTGCGTCAGCCCAGTGACCTGATCGCGGCGCGGCGGCTTCGCCCACTTGCCGAGCAGCTTCAGCGCCTCGACGCGCATCTTCTCGGGGGCGTCGGCGCGGGCGGCGAAGGCGGCGACCGCAGCGGCATTCTCCGACTGGCCGAGGCGGAAGTGCGCGTTCAGCGCCCGCAGCACGAAGGCCGGCGGCATGTTCGCCCGGTTGAGGCGCTCGGCGAGTGGCTTGGACGCGAGCGGGTCGTGTGCGATCACATCATGCAGGACGCGCGCCGCCTCCACGGCGATTCGGGATTCCGTGTCGTCGAGGAACGGCCAGACAACGGGGCTTTTCTTGTGCCGCAGGGCGAGGACGGCGGCGAGGCGCACGGATGGCGAGGAATGTTTGGCCGCGCTAACGAGCGTCTGGCCGGGGTAGCGGCCCATCACCTTCGCGGCGGCGTGGCGAAGGTAAGCATCGCGATCCCCATTGTCTTCGAGCAAGCGCACCAGCGCGTTCCAAATCGTATCGTCATCGCCATCCTTGAAGCGAACGCCGGGCTTGCTCAGCGCCAGCGCCGCCTCGGCGCGAACGCGCGGTTCCGCGTCTTTCAGCAACGTCGCGAGATCGCGTGCATTCGCTTCTTTCTGCCAGCCGAAGGCGCGGGCCGCTTGTCTTCGCACTTCCGCATCACCATCGCTCAGCAACGAACGCAGCGGTTCGTGTACCTTCTCACCGCGCCGTCCGAGTTGTCCCAATCCCCAGACGGCGTGCAGTCGAGCCAGTTGATTCGTCTTGTCACCGGCCGCCTTCGCCAGCAGCGGAATCGACTCGGTGCCGCGGTCGGCGAGAGCAAACTGGGACTCCTGCCGCACGCGCATGTCGGGATGAGCCAGCAGTTTTACCAACTCCGCCGCCGGGCGACGCTCAAATCCCTGCGAGAGCAATTGCTTCACCTCGGCGACGGCCGGCTTCTTCGCCGCTTCCGCGTCGGCGAAGCGATGGATGCGCCCCTTGCCCGTCAATCCCCAGCCCTCGACCCAATCGCTGATGTAGAACCCGCCATCGGGTCCGAAATCGCAATCGGTCGCCAGCACCGACCAGATGAATTGGTGGCCGTCAGCTACCTCGAACGAGGCGCCTTTCGGCTTGACCGCGAAGGAGTAGACGCCGCTGCCGCCGGAACTGCCGTGAAAATCGCAGATGAAGAAGTGATCGGCGTAGCGCGTGGGCAGAGCGGTCGCCCCATAGTTGTAGCAAAAGCCCGATGGCCCGGCAGTGATGTGCGCCAGCGGCGGTACGACGAACGCGGGTTGATCCGGGTTGGGCAGGTGCCAGATCTTCTCGGCGTTCCACGGACCTCGATTGCTGAAGGCGCTGCCATACTGGTAGCCGGTGCGCCAACCGCTGTCGCCACCCTCGATGATGTGAACCAGCCGGGCGCGATCGCCGGAATCGCTGTTGTTGTCCACGGTGAACAAATCGCCCTGCGCGTTGAAAGCCAGCTCCTGCGGGTTGCGCAGGCCGCTGTGGACGACTTCCATGTTCGAGCCGTCCGGCTCGCAACGAAGCACCGCGCCGGTGTCGGGATAGAAGAGCGTTCCACCCTCCTTCGTCTTCACGTTCACCCCGCGATCGCCGATCGAGAAGTACAGCAGGCCGTCCGGTCCCATGCGCAGGCCGTGCATGTCGTGACCGATGAAGGCGACGTGGACGCCGAAGCCGGTGGCCAGGGAGCGCCGCACGTCCGCCTTGCCGTCACCCTTCGTGTCGCGCAGAAGCCAGAGGTCGGGGATGCAGGTGTAATAGACGTTCCCCTTGCGGGCCACTACGCCGGAGCCGATGCCGTCGGCGGCGTGGTGGAAGCCGTCGGCGAACACGGTCGCGCGATCGGCGACGCCCGCGCCCTTGGTGTCCTCGATAAGGCGGACCCGGTCGTGGTCTACCTCGTAAGTCTTGAATTTGTCCTTGAGGTGCTTGCGGTACATGGCGACGCGGTCGGCGACGGTGCGCGAGGCAAGGTCGTCGTCGAGCCAGTTCATGTGACTGCGGTTGTCGGTGACGCCGGCGTGCAGCCGATACGTTTCAGCGACGTAACAGCGGCCCTTCTCGTCGAAGCAAAAAGCGACGGGGTTGGCCAGCAGCGGTTCGGCAGCCCATACGCGGCCCTCCACGCCCTTCGGCACACGGAAGCGCTTGATCGCCTTCGCCGCTTCGTCGGAGGCCTGGGCGATGCGGGGAGAATAGGGTTTGTCCGCCGGCTCGGCGGCCCCGACAAACCAGAAGATACAGAGAGAGCAGAGGACGACGAGGAAGGCCGCGATCGTTCGATGCATGAGGTTTCAACTCAGGTGGGTGGGGACGCTACAGGTGGGCGAAACGCTGGGATCGTCTTCTTCTCCAGACTACCCCGCTTCAACCGCGATGACAAGTCTTCCGCGGTTTTGGGCTTGCAAGCGGCGAAGGGGTTGCTATTCCACCCGCTCGCGGGGAAGAACTATAATGCCGAACAACGCCTCCCCTCTCAAGGAGTCCCCCCATGCAGGATCGGATTGCCTACCAGGGCATCACCTTCGACGACGTTCTTCTTGAACCCGGTTATAGCGATGTGGTGCCTCGCGAAGTGGACATCCGCACCCAACTGACGCGCAACATCCGCTTGAACTTGCCCATCCTCTCCTCGCCGATGGACACTGTGACGGAGAGCGATCTGGCCATCGCCCTGGCCCAGGAGGGAGGCATCGGCATCATTCACAAGAACCTGACCATCGCCGACCAGACGCGCGAGGTGGACAAGGTCAAGCGCAGCGAGAACGGCATTATCACCGATCCCATCACGCTGCCGCCCGATGAAACCGTCGGCAACGCGCGCCGCATCATGGAGCAGAACAAGATCAGCGGTGTGCCGATCACGGTCAACGGCTACTTGAAGGGCATTCTGACGCGCCGCGATCTGCGCTTTCTCACCGACAACAACCAGCGCATCGCCGAGGTGATGACGCGCGACAATCTGGTGACGGCCTCGGAGAACACAACGCTGGAAGCGGCCGAACGGATTTTGACGGAAAATAAGGTCGAGAAACTCCTGCTGGTTGACGATACCTATAAACTACGGGGTCTTATCACCATCAAGGACATCGACAAGCTCACGAACTTCCCCAACGCTTGCAAGGATCAGCGCGGCCGACTGCGCGTCGGGGCAGCCGTCGGCGTCCACGAGTACGAGCGGGCCGAGTCCCTGGTTCGGGCAGGTGTGGACGTGCTTGTCGTCGATTCGGCGCACGGTCACTCCGCCAACGTGTTGGACACGGTATCCGAGATCAAGCGGCGATTTTCGATCGACGTGATCGCCGGCAACATCGCCACGGCCGAGGGGGCGCGGGCGCTGGTCGAGGCCGGGGCCGATGGCGTGAAGTGCGGCCTCGGGCCCGGCGCGATTTGCACGACGCGGGTGATTTCCGGCGTCGGCGTGCCGCAGATAACCGCGATCTCTCAAGCCGCGAAGGGCGTCGGCGGGGCGGTGCCGGTCATCGGCGACGGCGGTATTCGTTACTCCGGCGACATCTCGAAAGCCCTGGCCGCCGGTGCGCACAGCGTCATGCTGGGCAGCCTGCTCGCCGGGTTGGCCGAGAGTCCGGGACAAACGATCATCTACAAGGGGCGCAGCTTCAAGACCTATCGCGGCATGGGATCGCTCGGAGCGATGGTGGCCGGATCAAAGGACCGCTATCGTCAGGGCGAGGGCGGCCGCGACAAGCTCGTGCCGGAAGGCGTCGAGGGACGGGTGCCCTACAAGGGACCGTTGGCTCCGTTCATCTATCAGTTGGTCGGCGGCCTGCGGGCCGGTATGGGATATTGCGGGACACGGAACATCGAGGAACTGCGCACGCGCAGCCGCTTCATCATGGTGAGTGCGGCCTCGGTGCAGGAGAGTCATCCACATGACATCGCCATTACGCAGGAAGCGCCCAATTACAGTTCGCGCGGCGAGCCGGGCGGCTCGGAAAATTTGTAGCGCCCTCGCGCTGCTGTTGGGAGGCATGGCGCTCGCTCAGCAGCCCTCCCCGTCCAGCGGACCATCCTATGGCGCCTGGCCGACGCCAATCGCCGCCGGGAGCGCGCCGCAGCGCATCGCGGTAGCGCAAGCCGCGCAACAGCCGAAAGGCCCCAAAGATAAGCCGGCGCCCGCTGCTCCCGTTCGCTCTGCCGAACAGGGACTCGATCTCGACCAGGCCGCGCCAGTCACGATTCAACTCGAACCGCCCGGACTGGAACGGCTGGCTCTGTCAGTGCAGTCGGATGCACAACTCCAGGAACGCATCCGCCAGGAGAACCGCGAGCGCAAAACACCCGAGCGCATCGTCTTTCCTTCCGATCCGGTCCTGTCCACCGATACGTACAACGGTCGCAAGTGGTATCCGCTGCGGATGGAAGTGGCGCCGTACTACGTCTGCCACGGCCGGCTCTACTTCCAGCAAATCAACTTCGAGCGCTACGGCTGGGGGCTGGGCGTCGTGACGCCGTTTGTCTCGTACGCCGCCTTCCTTTGGGACTTCGTGACGCTCCCCTATCAGCTGGCGGCGCAGCCGTGCCGCTGCTTCGAGTACAACACCGGCTGGTGTCTCCCCGGCGATCCGGTGCCGTTGCTGCTGTATCCGCTCGAAATCAGCGCCACCGGCTTCCTCGCCGAGGCCGCCACGATCGCCACACTGGTAGCGATCTTCCCGTAGCAGTGGGCAGTAGGCAGGAAACACGCGAACGGGTTAGCCGAATTCGCAGGTTTCCTGCTTACTGCTTACTGCCTACTGCCTACTGCTTACTTCTTCTTGAAGTCGCCCGCCCGGATGATGACGAGCTTTTTGGGATCGATGTGATTGCGAAAGGCGCTGTTGACCTCCTCGACGGTCAGAGCGTCAATCTTCTTCTCCAACTCCCCGTAGTAGGCAATGGACCGGCCGGCGTTCAACTGGCTGAGGAGGGTGCTGGCCAGGGCGCCGTCCGAACCGCGCTGCTGCTTGAGCCACGCCAGGTACGCCTTCTTGGCCTCGTCCAATTCCATCCGCGTGACGCCTTCCTTGCGCATTTTGTCCAACTCTTCGAGCATGGTCTTGTCGAGCTTGTCGATGTTCTTGGGATTGCAGCTGGCGGCCATGAAGAACATGGCGGAGTTGTCGAGCGCCTGGGCGGCGTAATGCGATTGCACGCCGTAAGACAGCCCCTTTTCCTGGCGGACGCGATTGGCCAGGCGCGAAGACAGCGGCCCGCCGCCGAAGAGAAAGTCGGCCATCACCAGGGCGGCGTGATCGGGAGCCGTGTCCTTCAAAGGCATTCCCGTCACGGCGAGGAAGATGGCGCTCTCCTTGTCGGGCGTGTCGATGACGACGCGATCGGCCTTGATCTCGCCGCGCATCGGCCGTTCGATGCGCCGATACTCGACGCGCGCCTTCCAGTCCTTCAGCGCCTCCTCCATTTGTTTCAAGACCGGGGCCGGCTCGAAATCGCCGATCACCACCAACTCACCGTGCTGGCCGTTGAACTGATCGGCGTACAGTTTGCGTACTTCCTCGACCGTCACCGCGTCCAAACGCTCCAGCGATTCCTCGATGGTCGGGGAGTAGCGCACGTCCTCTTTGGGATAAGAGGACAGTTTGCGGCGCATGGTCCGCACGGCGAGCGACTGCGGTTCGGACTTGCTCTTTTCGAGTTCTTCGCGGACCTCGCGTTTGAGGACGTTGAACTCGTTCTCAGGGAACGTCGGCTCGCGCAGGATTTCGGTGAGCAGGGCCAGCACCTGCGGCAGCGTTTCGCGCTTGCAGTTGATGGAGAAGGTCGCATCGCCCAGCAAGCCGCCGGCCACGAACTTCGCTTCGAGACGGTTAAATTCGTCCACCAATTGCTGGCGATTGTGTTTCTTGGTGCCGCGCTCCATCAAGCCGGCCAAAAACTGCGTGGCGCTGGTGTGGCCCTTCAGGGATTCGTCGTTGCCGTAGTGCAAGGCCAGACGGAGGGTGACACGCTCGCCGCGTGCCTTGCGCGGCAAGAAGACGGCCTTGACGCCGCTAGACAGCTTCACCGCCTGCACGCGCTTCTCGATGTTTTCCACCGTCGGATCGAACGACTCGCCCTGGGTGATGACCTCGCTGCTCTTGTAATCCTGGAGCAGCTTGGCAACGTCCGGCGTCTCCGGGATGGTCGCGCGCTCGGGTTTCTTGGTGGGCAGATACAGGCCGGTGGTACGGTTGGTCGCCGTCAGATATTCGCGCGCGACTCGGCTGACATCGGCGGGCGTCACCTTGGCGACGCGATCGCGGTGCAGGAACATCAAGCGCCAGTCGCCGCGCGAAGCCCACTCGCTCAGCGAAATGCCGATGCGATTGCTCCGCGTCATCGCCTGTTTCCAGTTGCTCTTGAACTCGTCCTTGGCC
>DATBGU010000076.1:0-22698 GCA_036557825.1 Gemmataceae bacterium | reverse complement strand
GCGGGACGCCCGCGCTCCGGAGCGCGGGCGTCCCGCCCGCACGGACGCCAGCAGCGCAAGGAGAACGCCATGATCCTGACGCGGGAGCAAGTGCGCGAACTCGATCGCCGCGCCATCGAGCAGTTCGGCGTTCCAGGGGTTGTGCTGATGGAGAACGCCGGCCGCGGCATGGCCGAACTAATGCGCTCGCTCGGTGTGAATGGGCCGGTCGCCGTCTGCTGCGGCAAGGGCAACAACGGCGGCGACGGTTTCGTGATCGCTCGCCATCTCGACAATGCCGGGCTGCCCGTCCGCGTCCTGCTGTTCGCCGAACCCGCGTCGCTCACCGGCGACGCCGCCGTCAATCATCCCATCCTCGCCGCCAGCGGAGTTTCGATGGAAGTTTGGGTTGGGCCATCGCTCGACGAGGAGAAGTTGCGTCGCGAACTGTCGGCGGCGGATTGGATCGTGGATGCCCTGTTCGGCACCGGCCTGCGCGGCGCGGTCCAGGCTCCTTTCGATCGCGTCATCGCCGCCGTCAACGCCGCCGGGGTCCGCGTCTTCGCCGTGGACATTCCCAGCGGACTCGATTGCGATACCGGACTGCCGCTTGGGATCGCGGTCAAGGCGCGGCACACGGCCACCGTCGCGGCGATGAAAAAAGGGTTTCTGCAACCGTCCGCCGTGGAATGGCTGGGACAAGTGCATTTGATCGACATGGGAGCGCCGCGTGCCGTCTTAGACTCGATGGCCGATTGACAGCAGCGCGGCGAAAGCGGCATCTTGCCCCTCGGCGACGCATCGGCGACAATGCCGGGAGTCATCGCCCCCGGACCCTCTTGCACAAGGAGAAGCATCCATGACAGCGTGGAAGCGCCTCGCCCTCACCCTCGTCACTCTCGGAGCCTGGATCGCGGCGGCCAACGGCGCACGCGCCGAGGAGGACAAGATCGAACTGAGGAAGGGAGACAAGGCACCCTCCTTCCAGGCCACCAACGACCAGGGCAAGACCTGGAAGTCCAGCGACCACGTCGGAAAGAAGGTGATCGTCGTTTACTTCTACCCGGCCGACTTCACGGGCGGCTGCACCAAGCAAGCCTGCACCTTCCGCGATGACATGGACAAGCTCACCACCAAGGGCATTGAGGTCGTCGGCGTCAGCGGCGACAGCGCCAAGACGCACGCCCTATTCAAGAAACACCACAAACTGAACTACACCCTCCTGGCCGACGAGAAGGGAGAGATCGCCAAAAAGTTCGGCGTACCGGTGAACAAGGGAGGCAAGGCCAAGGGCTTCGACGAGAACGACAAGGAGATCACGGTCGAGCGCGGCGTCACCATCCCCCGCTGGACCTTCGTCATCGGCAAAGACGCCACGATTATCTACAAGAACCCAAAGGTGAGTCCGGCGCAGGATAGCCAGCAGGTTCTGGAAGCGGTCGAGAAGCAGGGCAAGTAAGACACGGAAGCGGATTTGAAACTCCTTACCGGCGAGGAGCGGCCGCGTTCGCCGTTCCTCGCCGTTGTCGTTTCCGTCGGACGATCATCTCGACAGCAAGCAGCGTTTTTCCTCCGCGTCGAGTTCCTGTCCGGTGACGGCGATCTCGAAGACCGTGCGGCCAATCTCCTGTCCCTTCCAGGCATAATACTGCGTGTCATTGACGAAGGCTTTATGGCCGAAGCCGGAGCCTGCCCAGCCGTCCCAGCCTTCGTTGAGGAGGGTAATGGTGCCGTTGGGAATGGGAAAATTGTGCCGCACCCCCTGGGCGATGCCGAGGTGTCGGCCGCCCCAGTCCAGCTTGGCCGTGCCGTTCCACGAGCAGCCGCCCGGCTTGGCGGGGAGCGTCGCGACGCCGAGTTCGGCGCGGGTCAGAGGTAGGATCAGCATCTCGCGAGTGTCCATTCGGCGAAGACGGAGATAGCGGATCGTCGCGGGAGCGCGGTTCAAGGGCAGAGCGTAATTTCGGCCGTCGCCGCCCGTGTTCCACACCGAGGGATCATCCGAGCGCAGCAGGATGGTCCAGCCCTTTCCCTCAACCTTGGGAACCTTTTCGTCAACCTTGGGAACCTCTTCGTGGGGCCGAGCCGCGGACTCGGATGTCGGCGAAGTGGGTTCGTCCTTGAGATACCACCAAGCGCCGACGCCGGCGAGACCGAGCAACCCCAGGCCAAACACGAGCAAGCAACCCACGAAGAAAGGCAACAGCGCTCCCGACGAACGCGCCGCCGAACGGAATCGAGTGGATGGTATCGCCGGCAGCGTCTTGTCCTCCTCAACCGGCACGACATCCAGCACCGACTCTACTTCCGTCCGGTCGATTGCCGAATGTGTCCGCGCTGCTCGGCCTCGCGCCGGTTCGCGTCCCTCCCAGGAGATCGCCGTCGAACCTTTGCCGCGAGGAGCTTGAAGAGAACAGCCGCACCCGCCGCATTGCACCTGCCGGCCCGCCCAGCGGTTCTCGATTCGCACCGCTACGCCGCATTGAGGACATCGGAAGGCGAGCATGGCTGCACTCGGAGGCGACAGGGACGCGACTCACGGGACGCGAGCCGCGCCGACGATTCGGGACGGCGACGCAATGATTAAATTATCTAATCGAGGACGGAGGTTTGCAAGTTGCTATCTTCCGCCGCTGATTCGTCGGAATTATCCGCCGAAAAAAGAGCGCGAAGCGGCCCTCGAAAAACAAGGCAGTCCAGGGAAACAGGCGATGTTTCCCTGGACTGCCTGAGTTGCGCGGGCAATCGTTTCAGCGGCTGACGAGCGTCATCGGCGCGGGCGGCGCGGCGGAGCCGACCTGCACGCGCTGCTGATACACCAGCCGGCCCGTCGTGTCCTGGACGTAGACGTGATAGGTGCCGGCGGGCAGGATTGTTTGGAAGCGGCCCTGCTCGTCGGTCGTCACCGATTGGCGGATCGCTTTCGGATCGGTGCTGACAAACAGCACCTGCGTTCGTCCCTGTGGCAGGCGGTCGGCGCGAACCACTCGCCCCTCGGTGTTGGGTTCCGGTAGGGCCGCGATGCGCTCGAAGCGGACACCTGGCTGCCGCGGCGCGACGGGTTGCACCGGCACCGGCGCTTGCAGACGAGGCTGGCGGTACGACTCCGAGGCGGAGGGCATTCGCGGAACGCGAGTGCCGAAGCCGGGGTTGTACTTCGTCCCTTCGATCTGAGAAGCGGGCGGCGCGTCGGTGCTGTTGACGGCAGGCGGAGCAGTGCCCGGATGGCTGCCAACTGCCGGCGGCATCGCGCCGCCTGGAACCGAAGAGACGCCCGGAGGCGGCGCGCCGCCCGGAACCGAGGACACGCCCGGGGGCGGGACAGCCGGCACCGCCGCAGCGCCCGGCGGCGGGACAGCCGGGACAGCCGGCACCGCCGCGGCGCCCGACGGCGGACAGGCGACCGGCGCCCCAATCGTGGTCGTGCAGCATGTCGTCTGCGGCTCATAGTAGGTCATTTGCCGATAGGTCGTGACCGGCTGCAAGCAGCAGCGCTGCAGATAGCTCGTCACGGGGCAGCACTGCGAACGCAATCGATACGTGGTCACGGGGCAGCAGACCTGCTGATAGCGGCACGTGCAAGGATCGAAGTAACAGCTACAGCGGTAGCTGGTGCACGGCTCATAGTAGTAGCTGGTGCGATAGGTCGTGACCGGCTCCATGTAGCAGCTTTGCCGGTAGCACGTGACCGGCTGATAGTAACAGCGCTGCACATAGCGCGTCGTGCATTGCTGGCAGCCGCCGCACGGGGCCGGCACCGCCGCCGCGACGGGCGCCGGCGCGGCGACGTAGGCGGAACTACGGCAGTTGTGGCAGCAGACCTGAAAGACGTTGTTCCAGGCCGCCTGCGCGGCGCCACTGGTCATTGCAAGGGCCGCCAGCGCGCAGCACCACAATGAACCCTTGTAGGGTCTCATGGTACGTTCTCCTTACCA
This sequence comes from Gemmataceae bacterium, assembly GCA_036557825.1. Lineage (GTDB taxonomy): Bacteria > Planctomycetota > Planctomycetia > Gemmatales > Gemmataceae > JAJPHU01. The sequence continues at coordinate 18,784 of DATBGU010000076.1, read as the reverse complement.
TCACGGGGTGGTTGAATGGGCCTCAAGTCTGTTCCCGAACAAACTCAGAGAGCACCACGAAACCTCTCGCTCTCTTTCGGCGCACCCTCGGTTCACGCCGACTACATCTACATCCTTAATAGACTGAAACTCGCAATCAAGAGAGACGAGCGCAATCAGAACAGGAAGTTCCAGACGCGGCTGCTACAATTGACAGCTTCCGCAAAGTCAACAACCCCCGAGAGTTTTCTCGGGGGTTGATGTTTGCTTTCGGGGCTTTAGTGAAAATCGAACAAGGTCCACGGCGTTTCCGTGCAGCTGCGCTCAGCCGGCGACCGCCTTGACGGCGGCCAGGGCGGCATCGTAGTTGGGATGCGAACCGACTTCCGGCACGTATTCCACGTAGGTGATGGTGCCGCTTTTATCGACGACGAAGACGGCCCGGCTCAACAGCGGCAGCGGCAGCCCCTCGATGAGCACGCCGTAATTTTGGCCGAACGAATGATTGTGAACGTCGGACAGGGTTTGCGCGTTGGTGATGTTCTCGGCGGTGCAAAAGCGCTTCTGCGCGAAGGGCAGATCGAGGCTGATGGTGTAGAAGGCCAACTTGTCCTTTAAACTCCCGAGCGCTTCATCGAATTTGCGGGTTTGCTGGCTGCACACCGGCGTATCCACCGAAGGCACCACGCTGAACAGGCGGGCCTTGGCCGGCGTCTTGTCGAGGTTGACAAGGTCGAGTCCGCTCAGGCAGCTGAAGTTCGGCGCCTTGTCGCCGGCCTTCAGCTGCGGGCCGACCAGGGTCAACGGATTGCCTTTGAACGTGACCGCGTTTGGACGTTTCTGCATCGGAGTTCCCCTCGTCTTCGGTGATGGGCAGGTTGACAACCCGGTCAAGATATGCCTGTCTTCCGCAATCGTCAAACCGGCCGCGATCTCCCCGGACGAGGCGGCGTCACCCCGCTTGCCGGATGCGAAGATCCGTGCAGGTCGCGCGGTAGCTGGCTTCCAGGTCGAGGGGAACCGAGAAGTCCGAGGCGATCCACAGAGGGAGCGTCGGCAAGGGCTGTCCGAGGGCGAGCGGCGCCGGCCAGAGCGCGAGCTGCTGCGTCCCTTCTTCGCGGCCGACCGCCCGGTAGGACACCGCGGCAAGTCCAGCCGGCATCGCGGCAGCGCTGGCATCGACCCCAAGGAGGGACAGAATGGCGGCGTTCAGGTCGGCGCGGCGCGTGGTGACGGTGTCCACGACCACGACGCTGCTGCCCTGCTGCAAGTAACCGACGCATTTGACCGCGAACGCCTGTCGCGCCTGGGGCCGGTCCTTGTTGCGCGGGCTGAGTAATTCAATGGCCGCTGTCAGGCGCGGATCGCCGTCATCGGCGAATACCTGGACCTCGACTTCATCCGACGCCGGCAACTCGACAGCGACCGTCAGACCGGGTTCGGGTGGTGTCCACGTCTGCGGCGCTGCTGAATCGCCCGCAGGCAGGGACGCCGCTTGCTCGCGCAGCGTGGCTACGTCGATCTCGATGGGACCATCGCGATCAAGGAGAGGAACGGCATAATAGCCGGGAGGCAACACACCTTGGTTGAGCAGCCGGGCGATGCCCGCGGCCCAGGCTCCGTGGAAGCTGCGCCAGGGATGCGTCCGGCTCAGAGGCGGGTTGAAGTGATCCAACAGCGGCATTTCAGGCTCCTGGGAGTGATGGGTCAGTAACATTGTACCAGGCCGAAGCCCCTCAAGCCGTCCGAACCAAATCCGCGAATCCCTCGAACTCCGCGCCACCCTGGCGTGTCCTCCCCACAACGATTTCGTCGTCCGTCCCCGCGAGCACGTCGCGCGCCGGGGCGGCGGCAGCATTGATGGAGGGAGTTTCACTCCGGAGTACGACCATGGTCAAAGATGTATTCCTGCGGACCAAGCCGAACGTCAACGTGGGCACCATCGGCCACATCGACCACGGCAAGACCACGCTCACCGCCGCCCTCAGCGCTCGTCAGGCGCACCTGTTCGGCGGCAAGGCGATGAGCTACGAAGGCATCGCCAAGGGCGGCGTGGTTCGGGACAAGTCGAAGATCCTGACGGTGATCGCCTCGCACATCGAGTACGAGACGAAGCACCGCCATTACGCCCACATCGACTGCCCCGGTCACGCGGACTACATCAAGAACATGATCACGGGCGCGGCCCAGATGGACGGGGCCATCCTCGTCGTCGCCGCCAACGACGGACCCATGCCGCAGACCCGCGAGCACATCCTGCTCGCCCGCCAGGTCGGCGTTCCGTACCTCGTCGTCTTCCTCAACAAGGTGGACGTCGTGGACGACCCCGAACTGATCGAGTTGGTCGAGATGGAGGTCCGCGAGCTGCTGCGTCGCTTCGACTTCCCCGCCGACGTTCCGTTCGTGCGCGGCAGCGCCTTGCGGGCGCTTCAATCGAGGGGCGCGGACGACGCGGCGTGCGGCTGCATCGACGATCTGAGCGCCGCCCTGGACGGCTTCATTCCCGTGCCGGAGCGGGCGATCGATCGACCGTTCTTGATGAGCGTCGAGAACGTTCACAGCATCGAGGGGCGCGGGACCGTGGCCACCGGCATGATCGACCGCGGCCGCGTGCGCCCCGGCGACGAGCTGGAGATCGTCGGCCTGACGCCGCGCGCCCGCCGCACGGTGGCCGTCAGCGTTGAGTCGTTCCGGCGCCTGCTGGACGAGGGCGTGGCCGGCGACAACGTCGGCGTGCTGCTGCGCAACGTCAAGTACGACGAGGTGGAGCGCGGCCAGGTGCTTGCCCGGCCCGGCTCGATCGCGCCGCGGACGCGCTTCGCGGCCAGCGTCTACGTGCTGAAGAAGGACGAGGGCGGCCGGCACACGCCGTTCTTCGGCGGCTACCGCCCGCAGTTCTACTTCCGCACCACCGACGTGCCCGGCACCGTCGTTCTGCCCCAGGGCGTGGAAATGTGCATGCCCGGCGACGTTGCCTCGCTGACCGTCGAGTTACCGGCCGAAATGCCCATCGCCATGGACGAAGGCCTGCGCTTCGCCATCCGCGAGGGCGGCCGCACCGTCGGCTCGGGCACCGTAACACAGATCCTGGAGTAGATCCGCATCGATCTAACCACAGAGACACAGAGACACAGAGAAGACAATCATTTTGTTCTTCTCTGTGTCTCTGTGTCTCTGTGGTTAGATCTTTCTTCTCTACCGCCCGCCGAGTTTTTCCATCGTCGGATCGGGCTGCCACATATACAGGAACGTCGGCAGACGGCTGCGGTCCAACCCCGGCACACTGATCGGCAGCACCGTGTTTTGCAGCGGCACGTTCGGCGTGATGGCGTACGCCGAGTGCGCGCGATCGTTGCAGCGGTGGTACAGCACGACACGGCTTTGCTCGACGTGCGCCAACTCCCGCGCCGCCGCCAGCGCGTCGTCGAGGTAGCCGATGCGATCGACCAGCCGGCGTTGCAGCGCCTGGTTGGCCGTGAAAACCCGGCCGTCGAACAGCGTGGCGTCGGCGGCGTCGAGTCCCGGTCGAGCCTGGGCGACGACGTCGCGGAAACGGCTGTGGAACTCGTCGGCCATCGCTTGCAGCAGTTGCTTGCGTTCGGGGGCCGGCTCCTGCACGATCTCGTTGCCCAGGTCGATGTGCTTGCCCGACTTGATCGGCAGTCCCTGCAAACTGAAATAGCCCATCGGTCCGTTGAGGTTGTAGCGGTTGAGAATGACGCCGATGCCGCCGGTGATGCTCGTCGGATGAGCGACGATCTGGTCCGCGGCCGTCGCCAGGTAGTAGGCGCCGCCGGCGCCGAGGTCCATCAGGCAGGCGATAACTGGTCGATGCGTCCTGGCGCGAAACGCCTGCAAATCGCGCCACATTATGTCGGTAGCCGTGACGCCGCCGCCGGGACTGTTGATGCGCACCACCACGGCGCACACGCACGGATCGGCGGCGATGGCTTCCAACTTCTCGCGGAAGACGCTCACCGGGTTTTCGCCCAGCGAATACAGGCCGGTCATGTCCATGTTCAGCAGCAGGCCGTCCACGTCCACGACGGCGACCTTCGGCTCCTTGCCGGTGCAGGGTCCGCCCAGCGGCATCTCGACGACCGGCCCGCTGTCGCTGACCGGCGGCGATTCCATGACGACGTTGCTGTGCGTCCGCATCGGGGCGTTGGTGCGGACGAGCGAATCGGTTGCGATGTGGAAGACGTGATGGCAGCCGCTCAGCCCCATCGTCAGGACCAGACACCACCGGACGGATCGCATGGTCCCTCTCCTCTCTGCATGGTCCATTCCATCCGCGTATTCGCGCTTCGCCTCCTTTTCGGTATCGGCATTTTTTCCGAACTTTCCGCAACAATCGCGCCAACCGCTCCCGGCCAAATCGCCCAGCATCAGCGACTTGCCGTTGTCACAAAAGTCCGATTGGGCGGTATTAGCAACAGGGGAGGTTCTTTTCGGAAGAAATCGAACTATGTGGTAGGGGTGATGCGTAAAATAGAAAGGAGACAGAGAAGGGCCAAATGATGCAATGTATTCCGGGCCGCACGAGGCTGCTCAATCTCATCCATCCACCGCTGCTCCCATCGGTTTTCTCCGGAAAATCCTCGCTCATCAGAGCATTTGCTCCCCGCCCACCTGCATCGAATTTGCAAACGCTGCCGCCTGGGGGATTTAGGCATGGTCGAGCGCGTGTGAGCCTGTTTTCATAAAGGCTTGCCCGTATTGACAATTCCTCCCACCCCGTTAGTTTGGAACGACCGATGCAAGGCTTGTCCCTTTTTCCTGTCTTTTGCCCCTTGCCCGCGTTGCCGGGATTGGCACCGGCGCAGCGATAGCGCGGCTGTGAGGAAGGGTGTTCGCCTTCTTCCGCTCACGGATTGGAGCCGGGCGCGGTCCTGATGCCGCCGCCGCGATTGCCCCACGGAAGGTTGACCTTGTTGACTCACTCTCTCGCTGGGAGTGCCGAGAACAAGAGAGATCCCGAATGGGCAACTTCGAGGTTGTCGTTTTGACTCCGGCCGGCGTCGCCGATGCCGCCCTGGCCATCGGGGCCTGTCGGGCCGGCGCGCACGGCTTTCTCGATCTGGAGCATGACGCCGAATCGCCGGGCGGACAGGCCGCCCTGGAGCGGCTCGCCCGCTTCGTTCCCGATGGCTTCGGTGTCAAACTCGGTTCGGAGGGCGAGTCTCTGCTGTCGCGCTTGCTCGCGGATGGCTCGGCTTGCCGGGAAGTCCTTTTTGCCGGAGGCGACCATCCTCAACTCGCCGGGTGGATTGCGCGGTGTCGAGTTCGGCAAATCCGCGTGTGGATGGAGGCGGTTTCGCTCAGCGAGGCCGTGCGTGGGGCGGAGTTGGACGTTGACGGTCTGGTTCTCAAGGGTCACGAGTCCGGCGGCCGCGTCGGCGAGGATACGACGTTCATCTTGCTGCAACGCTGGCACGCCGCCGTCCGTGAGGGCAAGTTACGCAATCGGCCGGTCTACGCTCAGGGCGGCATCGGCTTCCACACGGCCGCCGCCTGCGTCGTCGCCGGTGCTGCCGGCGTCGTCCTCGATAATCAACTCTTGCTCACCCGTGAATCGCCCTTGCCCGAAGCGGTCCGCGCCCAGCTTACCGCCTTCGACGGCAGCGAGACGCAATGCCTCGGCGGTGGCCTCGGTGAAGCGTACCGCTGCTTCGCGCGCCCCGGCCTGTCCGCACCCGAAGAGCTTCGCCGTATCGCCGAGCAGCTGACCGCTTCGACGGCATCCCTCACGGAGCGCCGGAACGAATGGCGTCAGGCCGTGCGCCAGCGCGTTGGGCCGAACCCGGATGCGGGATTGTGGCTGGTCGGACAGGACGCCGCCTTCGCCAAGCCGATGGCCGAGCGCTATCGAACGGTCGGCGGCATCGTGCAGTCACTACGCCAGCGCGTCGGTCGGCAGATCGAAATCGCTCGTCGGTTGACGCCGCTGGCCGAGGGATCGCGTTTGGCCCAGCAGCACGGTACGCGCTTTCCCATCGTGCAAGGACCGATGACGCGCGTCAGCGACACCGCCGCCTTCGCCGAGTCCGTCGCGAGCAACGGCGCACTGCCCTTTCTCGCCCTGGCTTTGCTCCGCCGCGACGATACCGAGCAATTGCTGCGGGAGACGAGCGCGAGGCTCGCCGGCCTGCCGTGGGGTGCCGGCATCCTTGGCTTCGCTCCGCCGGAGGTACGCGGCGAGCAGATGGAGGCGATCCGCGCCATCCGGCCGCCGTTCGCCCTCATCGCCGGCGGCCGGCCCGATCAGGCCCGCGAGCTGGAAAAAGAAGGCATCCCCACCTATCTGCACGTACCGTCGCCGGGCTTGCTGTCGCTGTTCCTGCGCGACGGAGCGCGACGATTCGTCTTCGAGGGCCGCGAGTGCGGCGGCCACGTCGGCCCGCGCTCCAGCTTCGTCCTGTGGGAGACGATGTGCGAGCTGCTGCTCGAACATCTAACCGCCATAGGACCGAATGCGATCAAGCCCGAGGAGTTGCACATCCTCTTCGCGGGCGGGGTCCACGACGCCCTGTCGGGAGCGATGGTCGCCGCGCTGGCGGCTCCCCTTGTCGAGCGCGGCGTCGCGGTCGGCGTCCTCGTCGGCACGGCCTACCTTTTCACGGAGGAAGCCGTCGCCGCCGGGGCCATCGTGCCGCGCTACCAGCAGGAAGCGCTGCGCTGCCGGGAGACGGTCTTGCTGGAAACCGGACCCGGCCACGCCATCCGCTGCATTCCCACGCCCTACGCCGAGGCGTTCGAGGAGGAGAAACGCCGTCTGCGGGCCGAGGGTGCCGGCGCCGACGCGATCCGCGAGGCGCTGGAAACACTGAACGTCGGCCGGCTGCGCGTCGCCTCCAAGGGTATCGACCGTCCATCGGTCCAAGAGAAAGAGGCGGCTACCGGCGGATGCTTGGCGGGCGGGACGCCCGCGCTCCGGAGCGCGGGCGTCCCGCCCGCCTTCGTGAACGTCGAGGAAGAGGAGCAATTCCACCGCGGCATGTATATGATTGGCCAGGGGGCCAGTCTGCGACAAGGCGTTGTCACCATGAGCCAACTTCACGAAGACATCAGTGCCGGCGGCACTCGGCTGCTGCACGGCGTCGCCCCGGAGTCCGAGCGCCCACGACCGCGCGAGCGCCCCTCCGACATCGCCATCATCGGTATGTCCTGTTTGCTGCCCGGCGCCAACGATCTGCGGAGCTACTGGGAGAACGTGCTGGGCCGCGTCAACGCCGTCACGGAAGTGCCGCTCGATCACTGGGACTGGCGGCTGTACTATGACGCCAACCCGAAGACGCGCGACAAGATCTGCTCGAAATGGGGCGGCTTCCTCGCCGACATGCCGTTCGATCCGCTGCTGTTCGGCATGCCGCCCAACAGTCTGACATCCATCGAGCCGGTGCAGCTGTATGCCCTCGAAGCGGTTCGCCGCGCCTTGGCCGATGCCGGCTACGCGGATCGGCCCTTCGACCGCGAACGCACCGCCGTCATTCTCGGCGCCGGCGGCGGCGCCGCTCAGCTCGCCATCTCCTACGGTTTTCGTTCGTACCTTCCGATGCTGGCCACGGTGCCGGGCTTGCGAGACAGCGCGGCCGAGATTCTGCGCCAGGCCGAGACGCAGCTGCCGGAGTGGACGGAAGATTCCTTCCCCGGCATCCTCATTAACGTCATCGCCGGCCGCGTGGCCAATCGCTTCAATTTCGGCGGGCCGAACTTCTCGATCGACGCGGCGTGCGGCTCATCGCTGGCCGCCCTTTACGCCGGCGTCCGCGAGTTGGAGATGGGCACGAGCGATACGGCCGTGGTCATGGGCGCGGACACCGTGCAGAATCCGTACACCTACATGGCCTTCAGCAAGACGCACGCCTTCTCGGCGCGCGGCCGATGCAGCACCTTCGACGAGGCCGCCGACGGCATCGTCATCAGCGAAGGCGTCGCCGTGGTCATCCTCAAACGCCTGGCCGACGCCGAGCGCGACGGCGATCGCATTTACGCCGTCATCAAGGGCGTCGGCGCTTCCAGCGACGGCCGGGACAAGGGGTTGACGGCCCCGCGGCCCGAAGGACAGATCCGCGCCTTGCAGCGCGCGTACAGCAAAGCGAACATCTCCCCGGCGCGCGTCGAGTTCGTCGAGGCACACGGCACCGGCACTGTGGTCGGCGATCAGACGGAAGTGACCTCGCTGGGCCGCATTTTCCGCGAGGCGGGCGCGTTGCCTCGATCTTGCGTTGTCAGCTCCGTCAAGTCGATGATCGGCCATACCAAGTGCGCAGCCGGCTTGGCGGGCCTCCTCAACGCGACGTTGGCGCTCTACAACAAGGTGCTGCCGCCGCTGCTGATCGAAAAACCCAACAGCAAGGCGAAGTTCGAGGACAGCCCGTTCTTCCTCAACGCGGAGGCGCGGCCGTGGATTCACGGTGGCCCGGAGCCGCGCGTCGCCGGCGTCAGCGCCTTCGGTTTCGGCGGCACCAACTTCCACGCCGTGCTCGAAGAGTACACCGGCGACTTCCTCGCCGACGCGCATCCCACCCTGGAACGCTGGCCGGCCGAACTGTTCGTCTGGCGGCGGCGTTCGATTGACAACCTTGTGTCAGCGATGCAAACGGTCCGCGCTGCTCTGATGCGCGGAGCCGCGCCCACGCTCGCCGACCTGGCCTATTCGCTGTGCAAGGCGAACCCCGTCGAACCGGATTTGCCGACGCTCGCCGTCGTCGCGACCTCGCTCGATGATCTGAAAGAGAAACTCGATCACGCCCTCAACCTGCTCGCCGCCAGCCCGCAGCGCCCGCAAGGGGCCGATCCGCGCGGCATCTACTTCGCCGCCGGCGCTCAGGGGACCGAAGCCCCCCCCTCGGGGAAAATCGCTTTCCTCTTCCCCGGTCAGGGATCGCAGTATCCGAACATGCTCGCTCAGCTGGCGATGGTCTTCCCTGAAGTGCGCCGGAGCTTCGACGAGGCCGAGGTGGCGCTGGTGGGCCGGCTGGAACGACCGCTGGGCAAGTTCGTCTTCCCGCCGTCGGCGTTCACGCCGGAGCAGGAAAAACAGGCCAGGGATGCACTGACGCGCACCGATGTCGCTCAGCCGGCCATCGGCGCGGCCAGTCTCGGTATGTTCCACTTGCTGACCCGTCTCGGCGTCCATGCCGACGTGATGGCCGGCCATAGCTACGGCGATTACGTCGCCCTGTGCGCCGCCGGCGCTTTGCCGCCGGAGGAGTTGATTCGTCTGTCGCACGAGCGCGGCCGGATCATCGGCGAGGCGACCGACCGCATGCCCGGCGCGATGGCGGCGATCGAGGCCGACCCGGATATTGTCGCGGCCGTGCTCGGCGAACTCGACGGGGTGATGGCCGCCAATCTCAACAGCCCGAAGCAAACGGTCATCTCCGGCACCGAGGAGGGCATCCGCGCCGCCCTCGACTGCTTCCAGAAGCGGGGTGTTCGCGGCCAACGGTTGCCGGTCGCTTGCGCCTTCCATTCGCCGCTGATCGCCCCCGCCGGAGAACCGTTCGCTCGCGCCCTTGGCTCTTACTCCTTCAAAGCTCCGCAAAGTCCCGTATGGGCCAACACCACGGCGACGCCGTATCCGCCCGAACCGGCCGCCGTGGTGGATTTGCTGCGCCGGCACCTCGCCTCGCCCGTGCGCTTCCGCGAGGAGATCGAGTCCATGTACGCCGCCGGCGCACGCGTCTTCGTCGAGGTGGGCCCGCAGGGCATCCTGACCGCCCTGGTCGGGCAAACCCTCGGCGACCGTCCGCACCTGGCCCTCGCATCCGACATCAAGGGCCGGCCCGGACTGGTACAGCTGCAACACCTTCTCGCCCAGCTCGTCGTCTGGGGCGTCCCCGTTCAGCTCGAACGACTCCACGACGGACGCGAGGCGCGTCTGCTCGCTCCGGCCAACCTGGAGCGCGACAGCGCTCCGGCCAAGTTGCCGCCGAGCACCTGGCTCGTCAACAGTGTCCGCGTTCGCCCCTTGCACGGGCCGGAGCCGAAACTTCTCGGCCAGGCTCGTGCAAGCGATCCCGAACCGGCCCCGGCGTCCCCGCGGCCAATCCCTGACAAACCGAAGGTTTCCCCTCCATCAGCCATGAAACCGATTCCCGCACAAGCGACCGCGCTGGCGCCACAGAGCAACGGCGCGTCGTACACGAATGGCGTTCATCACCCACCCGCGCCCGCCGCGCTGCCCCCGAACCTTCCCGTCGCCGCGGTTCCGGGAGACGAGGCGGCCCAGGTGATGCTCCGCTTCCAGGATCTGATGAGCCGTTTCCTGGACACGCAGCGCAGCGTGATGATGAGCTACCTGCAAGGCGGCGTCGCGCCCGCCGTCCTGCCTGCTTTGCCCGCGCCCACTCCTCCGGCGAACAACGGGCATCCGACCAACGGACACAGCGCGAACGGACATGTGCTTCCGCCGCCCAGCCTCCCCGCGCCGCCGCCGGCGCCCGTCGTCGCCCCCGTTGTGCAAGTCGCGCCCGCGCCGGCGCCTGAAAAAGAGAAGGTAGTCTCTTCCCCGGCCGCAATTCGTGCGACGGCGAACGGACTGAACCGCGAGACGATCGAGGCGCGCTTGCTCGACATCGTTTGCAAGCGGACCGGCTATCCCGCCGAGATGCTGGGGCTGGACATGGATCTGGAGGGCGACTTGGGCATCGACTCCATCAAGCGCGTCGAGATCCTGGGCATGCTCGCCGACACCAACGGCGGCCAGACACTCAACGTGGCGATGGAGAAACTGACGAACATCAAGACGCTGCGCGGTATCCTCGATTGCCTGGAGTCCGCCAGCCCTTTTGAATTGGGGGCGTCGGCCGGCGGAGCGCCGACCTCGACGCGGACCGACGCCCCCATCTCCGCGGACAACCCGAACCGCGCACGCATTCAGCGCATGCTCGTCGCCGCGACGGACGCCCCGCCCCTTGCCGATGGCGCTCCCCTCCTTCCCGGCGGAACGATCCTCGTGACGCACGACGGCGCGGGCGTCGCCGCCGCGCTGGTGCGGCGGCTGCGCGATCTCGGCCAACCGATCGCCCTCGTGAGTCCAACGCCGGGCGATGATGTGTTCCACGCCGACCTCACCAGCCCGCAAGCCGTCGAGGAACTGCTTGCTCGCGTTCGCCGACAATGCGGATCGATCAATGGGCTTATTCACTTGCTGCCGCTCGCTCCGCCGCGCGACGGCCAGGCATGGACGGATCGCTTGCAGCTCGATGTGAAATCGCTGTTCTTGCTGGCTCGCGGCCTGGCCGATGAACTCCAGCGCGCCGCGGAGAGCGGCAACGCTCTCCTCTTCGCGGCCACCGGCCTGGGTGGAAGTTTCGGCAGCGCGGCGGGCGAACAGCTCTCCGACGAGTTCTCTCCCGGACAGGGCGGCGTCGCCGGTTTGATTAAAAGTCTCGCCCACGAATGGCCGCACGTCCTCGTCCGCGTGGTCGATCTTGACCGCCGCGAGGCTGTGGACGACCTTGCCTCCGTCGTCCTCGCCGAGTTGGGCGACCTAGCCGGTCCCATCGAGATCGGCTATCAGGGTGGGCGGCGTTTGACGCTGCAATGCGTACCGGCTCCGCTGGAACAAACGGCGAACGCGCCGCCGCTGGGACGCAATTCAACGGTGCTGCTGACGGGCGGGGCGCGTGGCATCACCGCCGCCGTCGCCCTGGAACTGGCCCGTCGCTATCAGCCAAACCTGGTGCTGGTCGGTCGCTCGCCGCTGCCGGAAGAGAGCGAAGGACCGGATACCGCCGGCATCACGGGAGCGGCCGAGTTGAAGGCCGCCCTCATCGCCCGCCTCCGCCGCGAAGGCCGGCCCGCCTCGCCGGCCGTCATCGAGTCCGGCTATCAAAGGCTGCTGCACGACCGCGAGATTCGCGCCAACATCGAGAGCGTGAAGCAAGCGGGATCGCGCGTCCATTACTACCAGGCCGATGTCCGCGACGAGTCCGCCCTCGCCGCCGTGCTCGACGATGTCTATCGCCGCTTCGGCATCCTTGATGGCGTGATCCACGGTGCCGGCGTCATCCAGGACAAGCTGATCCGCGACAAGACGCCGGAATCGTACGACCGCGTTTTCGGCACCAAGGTCGAGAGCGCCGTGATTTTGAGCCGCCGGCTGAAGTTCGAGCAGCTCAAGTTCTGCGTGTTCTTCGCGTCGGTCGCCGGGCGGTTCGGCAATCGCGGCCAGTCCGACTACGCCGCGGCCAACGAAGTGCTCTCGAAACTGGCGATCCACCTCGACCGCCGTTGGCCGGGCCGCTTCGTGTCGATCGCCTGGGGCCCGTGGTCCACGATCGGCATGGTTTCCGAACTGGAGCAGCACCTGGGGCAACGCGGCTTGCAGATGATTCCGCCCGACGTGGGACCGCTGTTCCTCGACGAGGAATTGCGCCTGGGCCGCAAGGGCGAATGCGAGGTCGTCATTGCCGGCGACGTCGGGCAACTAGCCTGTCCACGCCGCGAGGCGGGCAACCCGGCGGCGGAACCTGTGCGGTAACGGTACGAGGAAGGCCATGACCCCCACGCTTCCCGAAACGCACCTTCGACTCAACGGACACCGCGAGGAGGTTCATTCTCCCTCCGCCGCGTCGTTCCGCTGGGAAACCGAGGTCTTCGTCCTGCGCGGCGACGACCGCGACGAGCTGCGCCGGCAGGTGCTGGCATTGGCCGATTTTCTAACGCGCAACCCCACTCTCGAACTGAAAGACCTTGCTTTCACGCTCAACACGGCGCTGGCACCCGGCGGCAGCCGGTTGGCGGTCGTCGCCGAATCGACGGCGGATTTGCAATCTCGGCTCGGCCGCGCCGCCGAGCGTCTCGCCGATCCGCGCTGCCGGCAAATAAAGGACTCGCGCGGGAGTTATTACTTCGAGCAGCCCTTGGGGCCGCAGGGCAAGCTCGCCGTCCTCTTTCCGGGCGAGGGCAGCCAGTATCTGAACATGCTGGCCGATCTGCTGCCGCACTTCCCGGAGGTGCGCGAGCACTTCGCGCGCTGCGACGGTCTGTCGCTGCGTGCCGGTGGGCGCGAGGAACCGATTGGCCGGCGCATCTTCGTATCGGAAACGCTCGCGGAAACGGAGCGAGCCGAGGCCGAACGGGAACTGTGGCGACTGGGCAACGCCGTCTCCAGCATCCTCATTTCGGAATGGGCGCTGTACCTACTGCTGCGCGAACTGGGGCTGCAACCGGACATCGTGGGCGGGCACAGCGCCGGCGAGTTTTCGGCGCTGCTGGCGGCCGGTTGCGTCGAGCCGGACGATTTCTTCATCGAGCAACTGTTCGCACTGAGCCGCGTTTTGCAGGGCCAGGAGGACGACGGTTCGCTGGTCGAGGTCAGTTTGTTGGCTGTCGCCGCCGGACGCGGCACGGTGGCGGAAATCCTCGGTTCGGAGGCGGGTGCCCTCGTCGCGATGGACAACTGCCCGCATCAAACGGTGGTGGCCTGTCCGCCCGCGGCGGCCGCCGCCGCGCAAGAGCGGCTGAGCGCCGGCGGCATCGTCTGCGAGCGTTTGCCCTTCCGCCGTCCCTATCACACGCCGCTTTTCGAGCCGTTCCTCGGACCCATCGCCGCGATGTACGACCGGCTGCAAGTGCGGCCGCCCCGTCTCGCGCTGTACTCTTGCACGACCGGCCGCCCCTTCCCCACGGACGCCGCCGCCATCCGCAAGCTGGCGGTGGCGCACTGGGCCTCGCCGGTCGAGTTTATCCGTCTCACTCAGGCCATGCACGCCGACGGCGCTCGCCTGTTCGTCGAGTGCGGCCCGCGCGGCAATCTGACCTCGTTCGTGCAAGACATTCTCCGCGGCCAGTCCTTCGAGGCGATCGCCGTCAACCTCGTTCATCGTTCGGGCCTGACGCAAATCAACCATCTGGCCGCGCTGCTGGCGGCACATCACGTCCCGCTGCGCTTCGAGCATTTGTACCGCCGGCGCGAGCCGCGACTGATCGAGTGGCAGGCGAGCGGGGGGCGTCAGTCCTCTGTTGTTGCCTCGCAACAGGGGGTTGACGCCCCCCGCTCTCCTCGCGCCGCCGTCATGCAGCAATACCTCGCCGCCATGGAGCAGTTCCTCGACTTGGAGCGCGAGGTCATGGAACAGTTCCTCGCTCGCCGCGGTCGCGTTACCGAGAAGCGCGCCCCGATTTGGCCGCTTCTCGGCGAGATCGTCCGCCATGAGCGCGGCCGCGAGTTGGTGCTGCGCCGCCGCATGGATGTCAGCGAAGACCTTTACGCCGGCGATCACACGCTTGGAGGGCGCGACGCCAGCGCCGTCGATCCGAGTCAGCACGGTCTGCCGTTCATGCCGATGGCCTTCAGCCTGGAGATGATGGCCGAGTCCGCCGCCTTCCTTTGTCCCGGCCGGCTCGTCGTCGGCATGAAGCGCGTTCGGCTCCAACGATGGATTCCCTTCGACGACGAACCGATCGCCGTCGAGTTGAGTGCGTGCGTCCGCGCCGAGACGCCGAACGAAGTCGCCATCGAGATCCGCGATCTGGGCAATGCGGTTCGGCCCGGCAATGCCGACTCTCCGGCCGTGGTCGGCACGGTTCTCCTGGGCGATCATTACCCCGAGCCGCCGCCGCCCGAAGAGTTCCCGCTGACGCACGAAGGCCCGTGCCGCTTTACCCCGCACCAACTCTACGCCGGCGAACGTCGCCTGTTCCACGGGCCGCTGTTCGAGGCGCTCGACTCGACCGACCGTCAGGGCGACGAAGGCATCGAGGGCCATCTGCGCACCTTGCCGCACTCCGGTCTTTTCCGCTCGACGCCCGCGCCGGACCTGATCCTCGATCCGTTGCTGATCGACGCCTCGACGCACCTGCTGGGCAGCTGGCACCTCGGTCAGCTCGACCCGAACGGCCGGGTCGTCCTGCCCTACGAGTTGGGGAGCGTGACGCTCTACGGGCCGAGGCCGGCCGACGGCACGCGGGTCAAATGCCGCGTTCGCGTGGAGAACTACTCGGCGCGCCAGGTCAGCCATCGAATCGACCTGCTCGGCACGGACAGTCGGCTGTGGTGCCGCCTGTCGCCGGCGGAATACTGGCGCTTTTACTGGCCGCTGGAATTCGTCGATTTCTTCCGCCACAAGGAGCGCTTCTTGCTGGCCCGCGATTGGCCGATCTTCCCGGCCGACGGCAGCGATCCCGCCGTGCGCTGCATGCGACTCGACCCGCCCTCCGATCTGTGCCAGCCGGTGCATCGGACGGCGCTGGCCCGCGTAACCCTTAGCCGCTCGGAATGGGAGATTTTTCGCCTCTTGAAACGATCCGATCAGGAATTGACCGACTGGCTGTTCGGCCGCATCGCCGCCAAGGACGCCATTCGTTCGCTGTGGTTGGCGCGTCACGGGCAGCAATTGTTTCCGGCCGACATCGAACTGGACGCGAGCGGCGACGGCCGCTGTACGCCGCGTTATCGCGGCGGGGCGCTCGTCGAGGACTTGCCGCGCGTGGCATTCGTCAGCGTTCCAGGGACATCGGCGGCGGCGGCGGCTTTCGATCGAGATGTCCAGCTTACCTTGCGACGCGGCGACCGCGGGCCGACCGCCGATATCAGCCTGGGAGAAAGGAGACGGACATGACGCGGACTAGAGAGCAGATCATGGACGACGTGGCCGGTATTCTGCGGAACTTCAACGGCCGCGAATACTCCGGCGATATCGGTCCGGACACCTGTTTCTTCGGCGATCTGGGACTGGCGTCGATCGACGCCGTCGTTCTCGGTGAGACGCTTGAAGAGCACTACGGCCGCAAACTGCCGTTTCATCTGTTCATGGCCGATCTCGGCCGCCGCGCCGTGCGCGACATCCCGCTTGGCGAGCTGGTCGCTTTCTTGCATCAACATTTGAACGCATCAACAGCAGGTTAAGCTATGCCGCGCGTTACCGTCGAAGGAATGAAGTTTTATTATCAGCAGATCGGCGAAGGACCGGACGTGGTGCTGCTGCACGGCGTCACCGGCAACATGGCGATCTGGCCGCTCATCAACCTGATGCCGACCTTGGCCGCCGACTTTCGCGTTACCGCCTACGATCTGCGCGGCCACGGCTACAGCGACACCCCGCCGACCGGCTACACCTCCGCCGACATGGCCGGCGATCTGGGGAAGGTTCGGCAGGCGCTCGGCCTGGGGCCGATGTACGTCCTCGGCCACAGCTTCGGCGGCGTCATCGCCCTGCACGCGGCCGCGCTCTACCCCGACGCCGTCGCCGGGCTGATTCTGTCCGATCCGTATTATCCCAGCCTGCGCCATCTGGAAACGCGCGTCGGCGAGTGGACCGGCTGGCTCGACTACAAGGCGCAGGCCAACCGCGCCGGCCTGGAAGTGACCGAGGAAGACTGGTTCGATGTGGGGTTGTTGTTCGAGCAGACGGCCAACCTGACCCCTGAACGCTTCGAGATGTTCCGCAAGGAACTCGGCCTGGCCGCGATGGATCGCCTGAAGCGGTTGGCTGCGACGACGTGCGGCGACGACGTGAAGGCCGTCGCCGGCTTGACCGAGGAACGCATTCGCTCCGTGCAGCATCCGGCCATCGCCCTGTACGGCGAGGACTCGCCGTTTTTGGCGACGTGCCGTTATCTCGAACAAAACCTGGCGAACTGCCGCGCGTCGCTGGTGCCGGCCGCCAAGCATCGCGCTCACGAGGAAAACCCGCCGGGTTACGTCACTCTGGTTCAGAAACATCTGCGGGAGATGGCCGGCATCGCTTCGCCGCGGAGCGTCGGAGGCGCGGCATGACGTTGCGAGGCAAGGTTGCGATCGTGACGGGCGCGGCTAGCGGCATGGGGCGGGCGCTCTGTCACGAGTTGGCCCACGAGGGCGTTCGTCTCGGCCTGCTCGACCGCAACGCCAGCGGGCTGGACTCGCTGGATGAGGAATTGCGCTCCGGCGGCGCGATCTGTTGCCGGGCGACGGCCGACGTGAGCGAGCGGCGAGCGGTGCGCGACGCGATCGCCGCCCTCGTCGCCGAGTTGGGTCCGTTGGATCTGCTCGTCGCCTGCGCCGGCATCACGGGGGCGACGTTGGTCGAGGATCTCGCCGTCGGGCAAACCGAAGAGCTGATGCGCGTGAATTTCCTCGGTGTCATCTACGCCATCGACGCGGTGTTGCCGGACATGCTGGCTCGCGGAAGTGGACAAATCGTCGCGCTGTCGAGCCTGGCGGGGTGTCGCGGGATGCCGTTCGCGGCGGCATACAGCGCCAGCAAGGCGGCGCTGACGAACTACCTCGAAAGCCTGCGTCCGCCGTTGCGGCGTCGCGGTATCGCCGTCACGACGGTGCTGCCGGGTTTCGTGCGCACGCCGTTGATGGCGAACGCCCTGGCCCGACCCCCGGTGGCCATGATGGAGCCGGAGACGGCAGCCCGGCACGTCCTGCGAGCGATTCGGCGGCGCAGTCGCGTCTACGCTTTCCCGTGGAGAACGAGCTTGCTGCTCGGCGTGCTGCGCTGGCTGCCGCCGTGGTTGTACGATTGGTGCATGGCGCGCGGCGCGGCGCACGTTCCTAATGTCACCTATTGAGACAAGGTGATTCGGCATGACACCCTCAGCGGTCCTCGGCGAGCCGGAGACTTCCGTTCCTTCCCTGAGTTGCGTGGATTGCGGCGCGCCGCTCGTCTCACCGAATGACGATGGTATTACCTGTGACATTTGCGAGCGCTTTTATCCCTGCCGCGATGGATTGTTGATCGCGCAGGGTGAACTATCGGGCAACAACCGCATCGCCGCCGCCTTCTACAACAGCGATCGCTGGCTGCAATTTCGGCCGTGGGAGCAACTGTTCCTCAAAACGCTCGGCGGATTGCCGGGCGCTCGGATGCAGATTCTCCGCCACCTGGGACACCTGCAACGCGGCTCGCTGCTGGAAGTCGGCATCGGCGACGGCGAGAACGTCGCTCTGTTCCCGCGTTCGCTGCGGATCACCGGCATCGACATCGCCGAGCGGCCGCTGGCCGCCTGCCGCGATCGCTACCCCGAACGCGGACTCTTTCTCGCCCTGGCCGAAGGTGAGCGCCTCCCGTTCGCGGACGGCTCGTTCGACGCCGTCCTCAGCGTCGGCGGTTTTAACTTCTACAGCGATCCGCTATGTGCTTTGAAAGAGATGGCCCGCGTCACTCGGCTGGGCGGCCGGATCGTCGTCGCCGACGAATTGCCCGATCTCTTCGAGTGGGGATGGGGACATCTGATCGGTTTGCCGCGGCTGGACGACTGGCTGATGCGCCGCTTCTGGCTCGGCCCGGAATTCACCGATATGGTCCTCGGCACGCGCCTCGACGTGCAGGCCGTCGCCCGCGCCGCCCTGCGTCGCCCCGAAATCCACCGCATCTGGCGCGGCCTCGGCTACTGCATCGTCGGTTCGCCGCTTTAGGAGCAAGAAACCAACCACAGAGACAGAGGCACAGTGAAAACCATGAACGCGACACAAACGCTTTCTCCTACTTGGATCGCCGATTGCGAATGGATGCAGTGCCCCGATTGCGGCGGCGAACTCGAACCGGCAAACGACTCGGCGCGGGAGGGACTCAACTGTCTGACCTGCCAGCGCGTCTTTCCCTTCCGCGACGGCATCCTCGATATGCTCAAACCGCTGGAGGGAAACAACAAGGTCGCCGCCGATTTTTACAACGGCCCGCTGTGGCCGCGCTTCCGCTTCTGGGAGTGGTTCACCTTTATGTGCAACGGCGGCGAACGCCGCGCCCGCCGGCAGATCATGAAGTATATGCCCAATCTCTCGGGCACGCGCCTGCTGGAAGTGGCCATCGGCGACGGCGCCAACGTCTCGTTCGTCCCGCCCGACTGTCAGATTGTCGGC
>DATBGU010000075.1:0-73977 GCA_036557825.1 Gemmataceae bacterium | reverse complement strand
GCCCAGCGTGTGCAGGCCGGCCCGCAGCACCTCGACGAAGGCCTCCTTCTCCAGGGCCAGCATCGGCACCGCCTCGAAGCGGCGCACCAGCTCGGGCCGGCGGTTGCCGTGGCGGTCGGTGAAGGCCTCGGCGAGCACGTCCTTGACCTCGCGCTCGTTCATGAGCCGGTGCAGCCGCTCGGCGCCGGCGTTGGCGGCGCCGACGATGACGTGCCCCGGCCGACGCACTGTCTCGCCGTTGCCGGCGGTCAGAATGCCGGCGTCGAAGTAATTCATCAGCGCCGTGTAGACGTCGGGGTGCATCTTCTCGATTTCATCGAAGAAGACGATGGCCGCCGCGTTTTCCTCGGCGAAGACGTACAGGATGCCCTTGTCGGGTCCGACGTAGCCGCTCGGCGATCCGATGAGCCGGGCGACCGTGTGCGATTCGGAAAACTGCGCTCCTTCGACGTGGAAGAACGGCATGTTCATCGCCAGGGCGAACTTCATCATCAGTTCGGTCTTGCCGACGCCGGTCGGGCCGGGCAGCAGCAGCGCCAACGGCCGGTCCACGTCGCGCACGCCCAGTACATGGCTTTTCATGCGCGCGCCGATGGTGCGGATCGCCTGCTCCTGGCCCAGCACCTCGAAGGGGGCGATGGCGAGGAACTTGTCCACGGCCGTCTTGCGGTGGCGGATCTGTTCGCCGTCGGGCAAGTGGAAGATGGACGGCGCGGCCGCGGCAACGTCCTGCTCGGTCAGCCCGCGAAAGCCTTCCATGCGCGCATGCTGGGCGGCGCCGTTGAGCGTGTGCAGAACGAGATTCAAATTATCCTGTTCGGGCCGGCGCGTCCGCTTCACCAGCGACGCGGCGAACTCGAAAATCTCGCGGCCGATCGGTTCTTCGAGGCCGAGCTTACGCCGCAGCGCCGGCTCCTCTGCCAGCAGCCGATCAGGAACCTCGTCATCCATGAACGGCTGGATCAGCACCTGCGGCAGGCCCGGCAACGGCTCGCGCATGCGCAGGATCACCTTGATGTGATAGCGCTGCAACAAGCCGACGAACTGGCGGTACTGCTCCAGATCCTTGACCGACTCGGCATCGACGACCAGGATGACGTTTTCATCGTGGAGCGTCAGATCGGACAGCACCTTGTTGATGAGGCCTAGATCCGGCGTCAGGTTCATGTCGATGCCGAGGAACTTGCGGATGAGTGTCTCCCAAATCTTGTCGAGCTTTCCGGGCTTGCGGACGCAGACCAGCGAGTGGTTCCGCAGCTCCTCGTCCACGCTGTTCTCCATAAGCCGGCGCGCGAACGACCGAACCAACCGCTCGTGCGGCCGAACGTAATCGCCCCAGACCTCGCGCGTCTTCTCAACGTCTTCCTTGATCTTCTCCTCCATGACCACCGCGCCCAGCTCCGGATGGAAGTTGGTCGTGTCCACGATGCAGACGATGCCGCGGGCGATCAGGTGCCGCTGCAACACCTTCACCTCCTCGGCCATGCCGAAGGCGTCGAGGAGCAGCGTGCGGTAGTCGTTGAGGGTGGCGATGTCGCGGAAGACGGCCGGCAGCTCGCCGAGCTTGTTGGGGCGGTACGACCGCGCGTACACCTGGAACTGATTCAAGATCGCCGGCGCGTGATTGAAGCGCTCCGCCGACAGCTCCTTGCATCGCGCCGGCACGTCGGAAAAGCCCAGCTCGCGGAGCACGAGCAAGATGGCCTGCAACTCCGGCTCGCCGAGGTACGCCGCGTGCTCGAACGCATAGAGCAGATAGTCGTCCGGCTTGGGGTCTTTCTTGCCGCTCCACTTGCGGACGAGATAGGTGAAGTGCTTGCGCTCCGAAGCGCCGGGCAGCCGAACGTGCGCGCGCAGGGCGTCCAGGAGCATGCTGACCTTCGGATCGATCTTTTCCGGAAGGATGCGCTCCAGGATGAAGCGAAGGCTCGGCCCCATCTGCGCGGGCACGATGGGGAAGTCGCGTAGTTGCTGCTCGGCGATGCTGCCGAAGCCCTGCACTCGGTTGTCGCGGATGTGCTTCGCCGCGGCGGGACTGAGCAGGAACGACGCCTGCCGCAGCCACTTCACGCCCTGGCGCGAGCGGAGCGCGGGCGTCCCGCCCGCTTCTTCGGAGCGGTGCGGGCGGGACGCCCGCGCTCCGCTTGAGAAGGCGCGGTCGAGGTATTTGCAGAACACCGCGCCGTCGGCCGTACCCAGCAAGCTTAAGACCATCTTTTTTCCTTCGCGGGCCGCGCGTGCCGCCTCGTCGCGGAACTTGCGGATGCGTGCCCGGCTGGACTCGGCGGCGGCGAGTTGTTGCAGAATGGTTCGCCGCTTGGCGCGGTCGCGGTCGGCATGCTTGACCTTGTTCTCCAGCTCCTCGATCTTCTTGGACAGCTTGGCGTCCTCGCGCTCCCAGATTGACATAGCCTTTTTGTTGTCCTGGTCGGCGGGAGCTTTGTGGTGGTGTTTCTTGCGCTTCGTCCGCGCCTGGCGCAGTTCGCGCTTCGTCTTGCGGTAGTCGCGCTCGCTTTCGACGGACAGCGCCTTGCGGCGCAGCAGCGCCCCGTCGCCGTTGCCGGTCAAGAGCCAGTCGATGAATTCCGCCGCCAGTTGGGCCTGCTCGTCCCGGTCGATATGATCGGTGACGAAGTTCGGCAATTCCGGCACCTTGATGCACAGAAGCGGCGTCGGGAGGGTGACGTCCGCGTCGCCGAGGAAATCGTGGGCGGTATTGATCGCGGCGTGGAGTAGGTTTGCCGCCTCCTTGTCCAGCGACACGGGGGCGGCTTTGGCGGCTTGCTCCGGGGTGGTGTTCGGCGCTGGGTCGGCGTTTTCCTCCGGTTCCTCCTCCGTGTATTCTTTCGCCGCGTTGATGCCCTGAATGACCAGGAAGCGGAAACGGTCGTTGGACAACCCTTCCAGCAGCGAACGGAGGCGAACGAAGAACGGCGTACAAAGGCGCAGATAGCGGATGGCCTTGCGCGGGTCGTCGCAGCCGCCGGCGATGAATCGGCCGAAGAAATTGACGGGCGAGACGGGAAAGGGAAACTGTGCGATCAGCTCCCACAGGTCCGCCTCATCCAGCGCCCGCTGATGGCGAAGGATCGACTTCAAGAGATCGACCTGCGATCGCGTCAGGCCGGAGAATTGCTGGGAAAGCTGTTCGGCATCGTCGCCGAGAAACGCCTCGGCATCGAGGCTGCCGGTGGCGAAGCCCTCCAGGAGCGCCGGCACGGAGGCGTCCACGGCATGACGGCTCCGTTCTGCGTTGGCAACGATCTTGCGATCCGCCGGCAGGTAGCCCATGACATCCAGGTACGCGCGCAGACGCTCGCGGTCGTCGCGGTCCGTGGACGGCCGCAGAAAGACCGCCCAGGTCATGACCGCCTGCACGGCCGAGAGACGGGCGCGGTCCAGGCCTAATCGCCGCGCCAGATGCTCGACGCTCTGACTCTCGGCCGTCGCCGTCCCGTTCGCGGACGCATCGGACGCGAAGCGGCGGACTGTCTCTATCGGCGGCGATGTCGAATCGTGCATTGGCCGATTCCAGGGTAAGGGGTTTCACTTTCCTCCCTGAATGGAGACCTTGATGGCGGGAGAGGTTCGCCCTCAGACCGCGCGAGGATCGTACAATGAAAAAGCGGCCATCGGCGATCCGCCGCTTGTCGGTCCGATGGGCGACGGCCGAACGCCGAGAGCCGAAGTATGAGCCGAAAACCGCAAGAACTCGAACCTCCGCGCCTGCGCCGCTACGAGGCTCTCCTGGAAGCGCTGGAATCCCTGGCGCGCCACGACGATCTGACGAACCTTTTCCACGAGCTGGCGCAGCGGCTGCGCAAGGTGGTGGAGTTCGACTTTATCAGCGTCATGCTCCATGACCCAGTCGAGGACGTGATGCGGTTGCACATCCTGGAGTCGGATCGCCCCCTGAACATTGGGTTCGGACCGTTTCTGTCCCCATCCGAATCGCCGGGCGGCCGAGTGTGGCAGTCCCAGGAGCGGATCGTTATCTCCGACTACGAAAAGGAAACGCGGTTCCCTCAGTTCATCTCGACCTGGAACGCGTACGGCATGAAGTCGGGCTACTACCTGCCGCTGACGACGGCCCAGCGCCGCCTGGGAGCGATCAACTTCGCCAGCGCCCGGCCGCGCACTTACGATTCGTGTGACCTGAAGTTGTTCGCCCGTACCGCCCGGCTGGTCGCCGTCGCCGTGGACAACGCCTTGAACTTTCAGAGCGCCCAGACCTATCAGCGCCAACTCACTGAGGAACGCGATCGGTTGCGGCTCCTGCTGGAAATCAACAATGCCGTGGTCACGCAGCTAGATTTTCGCAGATTGTTTCAGCAGATCGCCGCCTCGTTGCGGCGCGTTCTGCAACAGGATTACCTGAGCCTCGCGCTCTACGACCGGCAGCGCCAGACCCTGCGGATTCACGCGCTCGACTTTCCGGCGGGCAAGGGCTTGTTGCAGGAAGAAATGATCGTCCCTTTTCGAGAGGCGCCTGCGGGCGAGGCCTTGATCGCCGGGCGTCCTGTGGTTTTCGGTCGGGACGAACTCGAACATCTCAATGTTGACATCAGCCGAGCGCTGCTGGCGGAGGGGCTGCGCAGCCATTGTGCCGTGCCGATGGTATCCCGCGATCAGAGCCTCGGCACGTTGAACGTCGGACGGTTCCAGGAAGTCGGTTTCGCCCCCGCCGAGTTGGACCTGCTCGCCGATGTCGCCGGTCAGATTGCTCTGGCCGTCGAGAACGCCCTGGCTTATCGGCAGATCGAGGAACTCAAGGACAAGCTGACCGAGGAGAAGCTGTACCTCGAAGACGAAATCCGCACGGAGTATCGTTTCGGCGAAATCGTCGGCTCCAGTCCGGTGGTGAAAAACATACTCCGCCAGGTGGAGATCGTCGCGCCGGCCGATACCACAGTGCTGATCCAGGGTGAGACCGGCACCGGCAAGGAGTTGATTGCCCGCGCCCTCCACAACCTCAGCGATCGCAAGGAGCGGACCTTCGTCAAGCTGAATTGCGCCGCCATCCCCGGCGGTCTGCTGGAGAGCGAGTTGTTCGGCCACGAGAAGGGCGCTTTCACCGGGGCCGTCGCGCAGAAGATCGGCCGCTTCGAGCTGGCGGACAGCGGCACGCTCTTTCTCGACGAAATCGGCGAGATTCCGTTGGAGTTTCAGCCGAAGCTGCTGCGCGTGCTTCAGGAACAGGAGTTTGAGCGCTTGGGCGGCACGCGAACGCTTCGGGTGAACGTGCGGCTGGTCGCGGCCACCAATCGAGACCTGCCAAAGATGGTGGCGGAACGGCAATTCCGCAGCGATCTGTACTATCGGCTGAACGTGTTCCCGCTGACGCTGCCGCCGTTGCGCGAGCGGCGTGAGGACATCCCGCTCCTGGTCCGCTACTTTGTGCAGCACCACGCACGGCGATTGAAGCGAACCATCGAGTCGATCCCGGCGGAAGCGATGACCGCCCTGACGAGCTATGCCTGGCCGGGGAATGTGCGCGAACTGGCGAACTTCATCGAGCGGAGCGTCCTGCTCTCGCCCGGTCCCGTTCTTCGGGTGGCGGTCGAGGACTTGCAGGCGACGCCAGACCTGCCGGACGCGCCGGCGACCACCCTCGCCGACGCCGAGCGCGAACACATCGTCTCCGCGCTGAACCAGACGAAGTGGGTGATCGGCGGCCGGTCGGGGGCGGCGGCGCGGCTCGGCATGAAGCGGACGACACTCATCTCTCGGATGCAAAAGCTGGGTATCACTCGGCCAAGATGACGAAGGTGTCCGTTGTGTTGCGTAAAGTGTCCCCAATGTTCGTTTGGAGATGTGATGCGAATGGACACGCCAAGTTGTGAATGTAATCGCCTGGAAGACCTTGCCATCGTCCCAATGGGTCACCACGAGGAAGTGTTCCGCACCCTCGAAATGATTCTCAAACGAGGGTCGCCCTGGTGGTGGCTGTATGCCTCGACCTGCCGGAAGTGCGGCCAGACTTGGCTCGTCGCCCAAGAGGAGCGGCACAACGATCTGTTTATACTCCGCCGGCTCGATCATGTGGCGAGGGATCGGCTGGTTCGGGATGGCGTATGGCCCGTGGAGTTTGATCGGTACGAGACGCTTCTGGAGATCGGCCGGGAGGCAGGCCACTCCGTGCGGTTCTTCGACGTAGCAGACTCTCCTCTGATGCACACTGTCATCGACTTGGCTCGTGAGCGGCCGGGCATCCGAGTGTCTGAATTGGCCTCGCTGCTCAACCTCGATCCCACTGTCGTTGGCGATCTCGCTCGTCAAGCCATCGAGATGGCGGGTGTCACAATCAAGGTAGATGCTGAGGAATAACTTGCTCCTTCCACAGAAGAGCCCGTTGTGGCACGGTCTCCTGACCCCGTTGTGGCACGGTCTCCTGACCGTGCCACGCACCCTGACCGAAGGTCTCCCCAGCCCCGCAGAACCGTCACCAAGCAATTGGCGTGAGCGGGACATCGACGGATGTTTTCCCCTCCGACAGATACCAGGCTGCCGAAGAGAACCGCCAATGTTCGGCAGCGCGGACCAGTCCACTGCGGCAGGGATTGTTATGGACATAATCGATCTTTTGCTGCCAGAATCCTTCGTTCTGGATCGCTTCCGGATGGCGGCTTGGTTGCCAGCAGCGGCGCTGGCGATCCGCAGTGGCTTGCTCACGCAAGGTCTTCGGGAAACAACCGGGGAGATTATTCCCACTGTAATCGCACAACTGCCGACCTGTGAACTTGCGAAAATCGGCGAGCGTCGGCACCAGCCTTTCGGAATCGAAGTCGCTATCAAACACGATCAGGTGCAGGTGCGTCGGCATAATGACGAAGGCGTTGATGCGCAAGTGCTTTTGGCCGTGGCAAAAGGTCAGGCTATCCGTGACGATTTTGCAGGTGGCCTCGCGGATGAAAACAGGCAGCCACTCCACGATCGAGTAAGTGACGAAATAGACAGCGGCTTCAGGATGAATACGGTAGCGCTCCATGGTGGCAATTGTAGACCCCAGTTGGAGACGCGACAGAGGCGAAAAACGCTGCTTTGGGTTGCAGAAGAGGAGACCTTCGGTCAGCGGCCGTGGCACGGTCAGGAGACCGTGCCACAACGAGGGGGCCAGATGGCAGCCTTGGCCCCACCGTGACCGGCGACGACCGCGCTCGGTTCAGGTCTCCTGACTCCGCCGAAACCGCCGTCGATGGCTCGACGCGCGCTGACATTTCGACACCCTTCGTTCGACACTTCCTCCGCAACCGCCTTTCATTCTTGCCGGCGTAAACTTTTAATTGCTGAACTCCAAATGACTTGCGCTGTCCTCTCTCCAATGGTCGAGTTTGGAACACTCCTTGCTTTCTCTTGCCGCGTCCGAACAGCGGCATGATCGGAGGACTGAAGCATGTGGATCGTTAGATTGGCCCTGCGCCGCACCTATACGTTCGTGGTGATGGCACTGCTGATCGGCGTGTTCGGCGCGGTCAGCATCTATCGCATGTCCACCGACATTTTCCCCGAGATCAACATTCCCGTCGTCAGCGTCGTCTGGCAATACACCGGGATGCCCGGCGACGAGATCGAGCAGCGCATCATCCTGCCCAACGAGCGCGTGCTGACGACCTCCGTCAACGACATCGAACACATCGAGAGCCAGTCGCTGTTCGGCGTCGGTATCATTCGCATCTACTTCTACCCAGGGGCCAAGATCGAGGCGGCCGTCGCGCAGGTGACGGCGACCAGTCAGGCGATCCTGAAGATCATGCCGCCGGGCATTAATCCTCCTTACATCGTCCAGTACAGCGCCACCAGTGTGCCCATTGTGCAAATCGCCGTCAGCAGCGACACCCTTACCGAGCAGCAGATCTACGACTACGCCTCCAACTTCATCATCCAGCGCCTCGGCACAGTCCAGGGCGCCCGTGTGCCGCAGCCGTGGGGCGGCAAATGGCCGCAGGTCATGGTCGATCTCGACCTCGGTGAACTGTACGCGCGCGGCCTGTCGCCACAGGACGTTCAGACGGCCATCAACAGTCAGAACCTCATCATCCCAGCCGGGACCGCCAAGATCGGCGACACCGAGTATTATGTGAAACTCAACAGTAGTCCCGATGTCATCGCCGCCTTCAACGACATTCCCGTCAAGACGGTCAACGGCGTGCCGGTCTACGTCAAGGACGTGGCCCACGTCCGAATGGGCTACATGGTGCAAACCAACGTCGTCCGCCGCGACGGCCGGCGAGCCATCCTCATGACCATCCTCAAGGGCGAGGGCGCTTCGACGCTGAGCGTGGTCAAGCGCGTCCGCGAAGCCCTGCCCGGCATCCAGGCCCAGCTGCCGCCAGAATTGAAGATGGAGTTTCTCTTCGATCAGTCCGTGTTCGTCCGCGCCGCCGTCGAGGGCGTTCTGAAAGAAGGAGCGATCGCCGCCGGGCTGACGGCGTTGATGATCCTCCTGTTCCTCGGCTCGTGGCGCAGCACGTTGATCGTCGCCATTTCGATCCCACTGTCGATCCTCACTTCGGTGATTGTCCTGTGGGCGATGGGCCAGTCTCTCAACAGCATGACGCTCGGCGGCATGGCGCTGGCGGTCGGCATCCTCGTCGATGACGCGACCGTGGAAATTGAAAACATCCACCGCAATCTGAGCATGAAGAAGCCGATCCGGCGGGCGATCCTCGACGGCGCCGCCCAGATCGCGGTGCCGGCGTTCGTCTCGACGCTCGCCATCTGCATCGTGTTCGTGCCCGTGATGTTCCTGACCGGGCCGGCCGCGTCTCTGTTTCTACCCCTGGCCCTGGCGGTGGTCTTCGCCATGCTTGCCTCGTATCTACTCTCCCGCACCCTGGTGCCCACGATGGTGCTCTATCTACTGCCGAAGGAAGTGCATCTGTACGCCGAGGGCGAACACGGCGCGGCGTCCGGCGGCGGGCCGATCTGGCGATTTCATCAGGCGTTCAACCGCCTGTTCGAGCGCCTGCGTTCGGTCTATCAGGGGTTGCTCGGCTGGGCACTCGATCATCGTTTCGTGACGGTGGCTGTCTTGCTGGGTTTCGCCTTCGGTTCGCTGGCGCTGGCGCCGCGCGTCGGCCGCGACTTCTTCCCCAGCGTCGATGCCGGCCAGTTCCGTCTGCACGTACGGGCGCCGTCCGGCACACGCATCGAGGAAACTGAACGGATCTTGGGTGAGGTCGAGGACGCGATCCGTGAAATCGTGCCGGACAGTGAGCGAGACATGATCCTCGACAACATGGGCATGTCGCCGTCGTTCACTGTGCGGGCCTACATCGACAACGGCACCGTTACCAACGGCGACGGCGAAATCCTGGTTTCGCTGAAGGAGAAGCACCGTCCCACGGCGGATTACGTGGCCCTGCTGCGTCAGGAGTTGCCGCGGCGCTTCCCCAACTGCGCGTTCTTCTTCCAGCCGGCCGACATCACCAGCCAGATTCTCGACTTCGGTCTGCCGGCCCCGATCAACGTCCAGGTGGTCGGCGTCAACCGCGAAGGCAACCTCGCCGTGGCCCAAAAACTGCGACGGGAGATGAAGAAAATACCCGGGATCGCCGACGTCCACATTCACCAGATCGCCGATCAGCCCACGCTGCGCCTGGACGTGGACCGCATCATGGCCTCGCAGCTAGGGCTGACCCAGCAGAACGTGACCGGCAGCGTACTGGTGTCGCTCAGCTCGACCAGCCAGGTAACGCCGAACTACTGGGTCAACCCCGACAACCGCGTCAATTACGTGCTGGCCGTGCAGACCCCGCCCGAACGCATCGACTCCGTGGAGAGCCTGATGAACACGCCGATCATCAACGGCACGAGCCAGACCCAACCGCCGCAACTCTTGAGCAACTTGACGAAACTGCAACGCACCGTCTCGGAATCGGTCGTGAGCCATTACAACGTCCAGCCGGTCTTCGAGGTCTACGCCGACGTGCAGGGCCGCGATCTGGGCGGCGTGTCGGCCGACGTGCAGCGCGTCGTGGACTCCCTGCGGCCGGACCTGCCGCGCGGCAGCACCATCGCCATGCGCGGTCAGGTGGAAAGCATGAACAGCTCGTTCACCGGACTGGGAGCGGGCCTGGTGTTCGCGGTGCTATTGGTTTACTTCCTGATGGTGGTCAACTTCCAGTCGTGGCTCGACCCGTTCATCATTCTCACCGCGCTGCCCGGTGCGCTGGCCGGCATCCTGTGGATGCTGTACGTGACCCAGACGACGATCAGCGTGCCGGCCCTCATGGGAGCGATCATGTGCATCGGCGTGGCCACGTCCAACAGCGTTTTGATGATTACCTTCGCCAACGACCAGCGCCGCGACGGTCACGACGTCCGCAGCGCCGCGCTGTCCGCCGGGGCGACCCGTCTGCGGCCGGTGCTGATGACGGCGCTGGCGATGATTATCGGCATGTTGCCGATGTCGCTGGGACTGGGTGAGGGCGGCGAGCAGAATGCCCCGCTGGGTCGGGCCGTCATCGGCGGCCTGCTGCTAGCCACCTTCTTCACCCTGTTCTTCGTGCCCGTGATGTATAGTCTGCTCCGCCGAAAGAACCTGCCGCCGGAGCCTTCCGACGACGCTGAGCCGGCGAGGGAATCTCTTTGATGTAGGTCAGGCTTTCCAGCCTGACTGTCAGGCTGGAAAGCCTGACCTACGGGAGGAACGATCGTGAATAACCGGACATCAACCGAACGAATCATGGCGGAGCGAAACGGATGCTGCCCGACCCCGCCCCACACGGAGGCCGCCATCCCCAGGCGAACGGGGACCGGAATGCGCGTCCTGGCACTCGCCGCCCTGACCGTCGTTGGCCTGGCGGGAGCGCTGGTCGCCGGCACGTTGCCGCGCCTGCGGCAAATGCGGGAACTGGATACAGCGACTGCGGAGATAGTGGCTCGCCCGGCGCGCGTCACCGTCGCCACGGCGCGACGGGCCTCGGCCGACGCCGCGCGCGTCCTGCCCGGCAACACCCTGCCTCTGCTCGAAGCGGCGATCTACGCACGCACCACCGGCTACGTGAAACGCCGACTCGTCGATATCGGTGATCGCGTGCAGGAGGGCGAACTGCTGGCCGAGATCGCCACCCCGGAGGTGGACGCTCAGCTGGAGCAGGCCCGTGCCACCCTGCTTCAAACCAAGGCCAACCTCGTGCGCAACAAGGCGGACGAGGTCTTCGCCCGCTCTGAGGAGAACCGCTATCGTCAGATGGTGCGCACCGGCGCCGCGTCCCAGGAGGAGTACGAGAGCAAACTGGCCAGCTCTCGTGTGGCCACAGCGACAGTCCAAGCCACCGCGGCAACCATCAAGGTCAATGAGGCCGACATTCTGCGGCTGTCCACCTTGCAGTCGTTCGAGAAGGTGATCGCCCCGTTTGCCGGGGTCATCACCGCCCGAAACATCGATCCGGGCGACCTGATTACCGCCGACAGTCCCAGCACGGGGCGGCAGATGTTCCGCCTGATGAGGACCGACATCCTGCGCGTGTTCGTGGACGTGCCGCAGGTCTTCGCCACGACGATCCACCGCAGCCAGTACGCGGTCGTTTATCGACGGGAGGAACCGGACCGTCCCTTCACCGGCACGGTGACGCGCACGGCCGATGCTCTGGACTCCGCCACGCGCACACTGCGGACCGAGGTGCAGGTGGAAAATCCGGACAACGCTCTGCGGCCCGGTATGTATCTGCAAGTGAAGTTCACGTTCAATCAGAAGACGGCGCCGATCCTGGTCCCCTCCGCCGCGGTTGTGACGCGCACCAAGGGGCCGAAGGTGGGCGTGCTGGATGATCGGCGGAAGATACACTATCGCCCCGTGCAACTGGGTCGCGACTACGGCGCCGAGGTTGAGGTTGTCGCCGGACTGAAGTATGGCGAGACCGTTGTCGTTCGTCCGGGCGACGACTTGCCGGAAGATTCGACAGTCGAGCCGGTTCCCTCGCCGAAGTAGCGCCGCTCGAAACTCGGTCGAAGCCCCTGGCAAGCCACACGTTTACCGATTCCCTGGTGTCGCGCCTGGGAGGACGGGCGGAACACAAGAAAGGCCGGCCGACTACTCGCCGAGAGCCTTGAGCATAAGGCCGGCCACGAAGCGATCGCCTGCTTCGTTGAGGTGGACGCCGTCCGTGGTCAGAACTCCACGCTCTTTCTTCTCGGTATTGTGCTTCTTGAGATAGTCCACGAACTCTTTCCGCAGGTCGCACAGCGGCACCTTCTCCTCGCGCGCCACCTCGCGGCTGACGGCGGCGTATTCGTCGAGGCGGGAGTCGAGCTTGTTGGAGCCATCCGGTTTCTCGCCGATGACGCTGGGCGTGCAGAGGAGGACGCGCGCCCCCGTGCCCTTGATCTTGCCGATGATGTCCTTGAGGCACGCCTCGAACTTGTCCTTGGGAGTGCCGCGGGCCGGATCCTTCTCGCCGTGCCAGACATCGTTGATACCGATGTAGATCACCACAAGAGTAGGCTTCTTGGCCAGCACGTCCCGATCGAGCCGACGCTGTAAATCGGGCACCTTGTTGCCGCTGACGCCGGCGCCGAGGATCTCGACGCCGAGATCCTTTCTCTTCTCCCCCAGAGCCTTTTTGACCAGGGTGATGTACCCTTTAGCTCGGACGCCGGCCTCGGTGATGGAGTCGCCCAGAAAGACGATGCGGTCGCCTTTTTTCAGGGCGACGGGTTCGGCCTCCGCGCCCGTCGCGGCGGGCAGGATAACGAAGACGGCGGCCAGGGCGGAGGCGAGCAAGACGACGAGGGGTCGGCAGGACATGAGTTCGCTCCTGTTGCGGTAGGTGGGAGGATGTCGAATCCATCGGTAAGGTACGAAATGGAGCGATATCCGCCAATCCCGCGCGACGATCGCCAGACGGATTGGTGGGCGTTGATGCGGAGTTGACAGCTGAATCCACAGATCAGCTGCGGTGAGCGACGAACCTTTCTCGCTCACCCCGGTTGGACCGCGAGGGACGGCAACGGCTCGACAGGTTGCTCCTCGACTTTGTGCGTTTTGAACGTGTGCAGTTCGACACGTCCATCTCGCAAGGTCAAATAGGTGCAGGGAAGTTCCGTCCAGCAGCCACTATTGTAGTAGGCGATCGGCGATTGTCGCTTCGCGATCGAGTGATGCGTGTGGCCGCAGCAAACGATCTGACAGCCCTTCTTGCGCGCACGATCGATCGCCCCCTCCTCGATCTTCTGGGCGCAGCGCAGAAAAGTCTTGCTGCCTCTCTTCGCCAGCTTGGCAAAGTAATGCGTTTGGTCGATCCATTGGAGGAGCAAGTAAACACAATCTCCAATCCAGGTCAGGATCGGATGGGCGTCGAGGAAATAGTCGAAAACATGGCCGTGAAGAAACAAAACATCCCGCTCACCACTCCGCAGGACGTACTCATCTTTCACCGTGACGCCGAGAAGATGTGAGATGATATCGGAGGAACCGTCGTGGTTGCCGGATATCCAGATAATATCGAGACGATCCGACAGTTTGCGGATCAGGGAGAGAACTTTCCAATGGGACTTGCTCAGGCGTCGGAAGTCGATCGAATCGAAGACGTCGCCGTTCAAAATGAGGCGGTTTGTGGCGATTTCTTCGTCGTGGATCATCTCCAGGAAGCGACACAGGTTCTTCGCCTGACAGTTGTTGCTGCCCAGATGGATGTCCGAGAGGATGATTGCGTCAAACAACTCCATCGCTTTCGCTCCCTTACAGGATGTCTGGGAGTTTCCGCCTCGAAAACCCTATCAAATACTTGTGTAGGTTCTCACAAGGTCAAGTGAAGGTTTCACAAGGACTGTATACACGGCTTCAATTGTCCGCCTCCGCTCCTGGAGTAAGGGATATAAAATGCGTTGAGAAGCGGTGAAACCTCGATGAGTTTTATCGCACTTGTCTTGACGTGGTGTTGCACTGGATTTAGGTTGAACGAGGCGTGAAGCGTGGCAAATGTCACAGCCACCCTTGATCATGGTTTTTCAAAAAACCGAGTGACATTTCAGGAAGAGATGTACCGTGCTCTTGAGAAGATCTTGAGCACGTCAACGCGCGGGGAGCGCGTAGGAAAAGATTTGATGATGGAACGATGATGGTATCGAGTTGATAACAACCAATTGCTCGTCATGTTAAGGCAAAGATGACGTGCGTGTTCCAGGCGCATCGCATTCACGTTCCAGAGGTCCAATGCTCTGCGATTATGATGTTATCGTGATCGGCAGTGGAGCGGGAGGTGGAACTTTCGCTTACGCTTGCGCGCGAGCCGGGAAACAAGTGCTCCTGCTGGAGAAGGGGCGCAAATCGACCTTGGAGAAGCCGGTTCACGACGAGCAAGCCATGTTGATGGACAAGAAACCGTACGATGACCGGCCGGTTCGTGTAAACGGCTCAAAGCGTCAGCTGTATATGGGAGGCATTTTCGGCGGAGGAACATCGCTGTATGGGGCGGCACTGATGCGGCCAAGCGAAGAGGACTTTCATCCCGGCGCGTCCTACGGCGTGCGCATCCCAAAGGCGATCTGGGACTGGCCGATCGACTACAAAACACTGGAGCCATATTACACAGAGGCGGAAGCACTCTATGGCGTCTCCGGCTGCGCCGACGACGACTTCGGGCCTCTCCAGCGGCCTCAACGCGGGTTTCCCTCCAGGCTCCTCCCACCCAAAACGATCAATCAGCAGCTGATTGCCGCCAACCGGGCGCGGGGACTACGGCCGTTCCGCCTGCCGCTGGCGATTGATTTCGGCCGCTGTTTACAGTGCTCGTCCTGCCCCGGATATGTGTGCATCAACGGGGCTCGCCGCTCCTCCGCCCAACTCGTCGAGCGAGGCATGGAGGAGAGACTTCCTCTGGATGTGTTCACTGGCGTTGAGGTTGAACGCTTTTCCCTCGACGCGATAGGCCATATCGCTGGCGTTCGCGTTCTGGATCGTTCCACGGGACAGCGCTCGGAGTTCCGAGCGAAGCGATATGCGCTTGCGGCGGGGGCCTTGGCTTCACCGGCGCTTCTATTGCGATCGGGGGTGGAGGGACGTTGGATCGGCCGAAACTATATGATGCATCTCTCGCCGATCGTTATTGGCTTGTTTTACAAACGGACGGGAGGGGACGAGACGTATATCAAAGAGGTCTGCTTCGCGGATTACTACTTCGGCACGCCGCGCTATCCGCACAAAATGGGGATCGTGCAGTCCCTTCCGGTCCCCGGACCACTGCTGATGCGCAAAATGACCGCCGGACGCCTGCCGCGGAGCGCGATCCAGTTTCTGCGGCATCGCATGTTGCCGTTGACGGGGATCGTCGAGGATCTGCCGAACCCGGCGAACCGAGTGTGCCTCGGTGCGGACAGACTGCCCGAACTAACTCACAAATTCTCCCGCTATGATCTGGAGCGCGGCAGGAGATTAAGTCGTTACATGAGGCGCATCCTGCGAAACGCGGGGGCTTTGGTCTGCTTGGCCAAATCGTTTCCTTCCAGCGAGCACGTCGCCCATCAGTGTGGCACCGTGCGCTTCGGCATAGACCCGCTTCACGCCGCGGCCGACCCGGAGTGCCGGTTGTTCGGTCACCCGAACGTGTTCGTCGTGGATGGCAGTTTCTTCCCGACCTCGCTGGGGGTTGGTCCCGCGCTGACCATTATCGCGAACGCACTGCGCGTCGCGGATGTTGTCAACCGCGAAATATAGGAGGGGACGAGCCGATGAGGAATGCCCGGGCTTTCGAGACTCGACTGGAGCAGTGCCGACAAGCGTCGGCAATCCACGGGGGAGTTCTGAACGCCTGCGTGGCTGCGTTGGCTGTCCGGCTGTCCCGCGTAAGAATCCCCTCCAAGCGACTGCGCGTTCGGCTCTATCGGACCATCTACGGCAGGAAATACGCCGCCCTGGACGAGTCGGAACTGGAACAACCACTGTGGGCGTATCCATCGTTCAACGCCTTGTTCACGCGAGGTGTGCGGCGGGAACTAAGGCCGATCTCACCCTTGACAAACCAGTTCCTCTGCCCGTGCGACGGCACGGTGCAGGAGATGGGCGAGATCAAGGAAGAAAAAATCCTGACGGTCAAGGGAGTCGAGTACAGCGTTGGCTCCTTGCTGGCCGGGATAGACACGCATCCGATTCACAATGGTCATTACGCGATAATTTTTTTGTCGCCCAGCGATTGTCACCGCATTTTTAGCCCTCAAGACGGAGTGATCGAGACAATCGTGCACGTACCGGGCTATCGACTGCTCGTCCACCCAACGTATCATACGCCAAAGTACCCAGTCTTCTCGCTGAATGAGCGAGTGATATTGAGCCTGTCCAGCAGACTCGGAAGGTGCTTTCTCATATTGGTGGCGGGGTGGGGGGTCGGCAATATCACCTTCCCCCGAGGTCGGCATTTTCGACCGCGGCTACAGAGAATGACCAGCTTCAAGCATGACCCGGGTTTGCAAGTACAAAAAGGAGATTGGATCGCGACGTTTGAACTCGGTTCTACAGCCATTCTGATCGTTCAGTCAGCCGACCGGTTGATAACCCATCTCGGCACAAATGAAAAAGTCCATTACGGCCAACCAGTTTTTTCGGTCCCTGGTTGAATCTTGAGTCGGAGAAAGACTGTGGACAAAGTGCTGCTGATCGCGGGCGCGAACAACCCGGCAATCGCCGATTACGCCGCATTCGCGAGTCGGGTGGAGGGGCGTCGGCTGTCGGTGGTTACAACTTCCGATATTTGTGGCGGAATCAATAAAACTGTGGACATGCATCCGATCGAGCATTTTGATTCGTCAGAGTATCTGGAGACACACTCATGCGACTCTCTCGCCGGTGTGGTCGTTTTTCTGAACCGCAAGCTGACAGCCTGCAACCGCAAGCTGCTTGAGACAGTCTCCGAGATCGCGAGGAAGAAGAGCGCCGAATGTGTGTGCCTCATCAGTTCATTGCGTGTTCATTTCGGCGATCGACGTGCGACACAAACCGAAGAATGGGCCGTCAAATGCTTGCGAGGGTTGCCAGGCCGAGTCGTGGTGTTTCGCCCCGCACCCATCAACAGCCCTTGCTCGGTATTGAGCGCGCGTATTGGGATGTTGCGATTCCTCTCACAGGTTGTGCCGGAGCGCTTCAAAGGTTGCTGTGTGGAAGGCGACGAGTTGTTCGCGGCTGTTGAAGGGGAGTTGAAATCCACAAACTTCCGAAGACATCGGGTTTTCACCCTGCTTGGACCTAATCGGCCGTGGACACATCTGCTCGCGAAAAAGAGCGAGGGCCGACCGTTGTCAGTAGTTGTCCGAGTGACCACTCTCTTGCTGCGATTGTTGCTGGGACAGGTCGCCGGCCTGTTGTTTGGCTTAGTCGTTAAACTGTTCCCCGAAATGCGAATGTGGAGTTTCGACACACTGCGACCAACCACGGTTCGAGATCTACTTGTACTATACAACAAATATAATTATCGACATGTTAAAATTGTTGGCTATAACAACGGCGTTACCCATTTTGGCCAGCGTCATCCAGGCAAGACAATTCTCTCAACCGCAGGTTGCAACCATGGGGTTCGACTTTGGGATGACCTTGCCCGGTTCGATGGAGGCGTCACCGTTCGGGAAGCTATGAGCTTGCTGGCAACGAATAATAAAGAATTGCATGTCGTACCCAATTATTCATACGTCAGCATTGGGACGTCCTATTTTATCCCCATTCATGGGTCGGCCAGTAAGTATTGCACCTTGGCCGAGACAATTGAAAAAGTATGTCTCTACGATCCAATTGATGATCAATTCTTCGTTGCATCTCGACAGGATCCCACCTTTGCCCGCTATATGTATAACTTATCGACCGATGTACTTTTGTTACAACTCACTCTAAAAATCAGAGACAAAACACGCTATTTCAGAATAATGCGGACGATGGCAAATCCGTCGAGCCAGCAGATCCTGGCCTTGTTCAAGGACCACAGGGCCGCGAACATCGAGTTACGCAAAGCCGGGGTGGCTTCTACTGAAGTGAGGGTATACCAGTATTACATGAGCCCGCCCGACGGTGACTCGGTGCCCCTAGAACTACCGCGAGACAGACTGGGCAGCTTGTGGGATCGGCTGGAATCCAATCCGATCACGTCGGCACTGTTCCATGGCCTGACTCGCCGGTTCGCTCACCACGTTGAGCTGTTTTTGCCCGAAGACGACTTTGCAATGTTTTGGAAGACACATGACGCTTTGCCTTTGTCCAAAATTCAGGTTCGATACATACGGCGCGACGGGTTTCCCAACTCTCCCTTTCGGGAACAAGACTGTGTATCCGTGGACCTGTTTATGCTTAAAAAACACAAGCGAGCCTTCGAGTCCTATGTGAAACAGACTTTTCGTGCGGCCCGGATGAATCCCGGAAAACACAGTATGTGAACCGTCATGAATACTCGCCACCCATTCCTGGACACCTGTGACGAACTGGTCGCGCGGCGAACGCCGAACCTATTCCGCCTCCATTTGAACCCGCACGTCGTTGAAGCGTGTTTCTGCCTGAACCGGTACATCCAGGAGACCTGGCACTCTCGTAATCCGGAAAAGCCCCCCTATCAGAGCTTTCTTGCCAATAGCTTCGATGAAGCCCTTAGCGGCGCGATCAAACTGGCTCGCTATGCCGCGGGCGTTGAAAAACGACCGCAGAAAGGCCTCGTCCTCGATTGCAACGGGCAGCTTGGACCGTTCGTCTCCGTCACGATCGGTGGCGAATCTCGCATCGAGTTTGTACCGAGCCTGAAAGTCCTTGAGCGGGAAGAGATTGAGCGCGGCGTGGCTTTCGGGCCAGAGGATCGCTTTGGGTTCGTCGTGCTGGTCCTCTCGCCCGCCCTGGAGTCATACAAGAATGTAGGCGACATTCTGGAATTCATTGAGCGACAGTCGCTCGTCCGAATCGTCTGTGTGGACCGTCCCACCCTGAATCACTGTCGAGGGTCGGCCTCCACGCTCTGGAAGCGGCTGGCTCCAGATGTCGTTGTTTTCGACGAGTCGTTCGCGCATCATCACGTTCCATTCGGAGCCTTTGCGGCCCGAAGAACCTTGTACGATTACTGGAATGTCTCTCGAAACGCTACCTTTCATTCCACAACTTATCAGCCAAACTCGATTTCCAGTCTTCACTTTCTGAAATGTCTGGAAAAAGATGATCCGGACTTTTTGTCGAGTTTAGCGCATGAGTTAGAAAGCATTCGCACGAATCCGGCGATTTGCGAGGCGCTGCTTAGCGACTTGTATAATCCCTCGTTGCGGAAAACCATTTCGCTTTTGGGTCTGGACACCCTCAACGTGCAGGCCGCCGGGCATTACGTGATCGCCGAAGGTCGGCGGATCTTCGACGGTGTGGGGGGAGTCGCTTGCAGCGTGCGCGGGCACAATCCCGAAAACTACATCGGGGAACTCGCGGACTTGCATCATGTGGCGGATCCCAACGTAGCTGTGTCCGCGCGGCTTCGTGAGTTGACAGGACTGGAGCATCTGCTTCCCGCGGTGAGCGGAGCCTCAGCGGTGGAAAACGCCCTTCGGATCGGCTTGGCGGCCCAGCACCCTAAAGAATATGTCCTGGTTCTAAAGGGCGGCTTCGGCGGTAAGACGTTGCTGGCGCTCACCGGCACCGCCCGAGAATCCTACAAGAAACACCTAGGCCCACTTTACGAAAAAGTGGTCTACGTTGACCCGTTTGCGAAGGGTGCTTTGCAATCCCTTGACGATGCCCTGGAAAACTACCCGATCGGAATCGTGCAGATGGAATTGATCCAGGCCGTCGGAGGCGTGCGGGCAATCCCGGAAAGAGTTGTCCGCCATCTGGAGTCGCGCCGGCACGAGCGGAATTATCTGCTTTTCGTGGACGAAGTGCAGACCGGGATGTATCGGACCGGCCCCTTCACCTTGTCCGCGAAAATGAGTGTCTCTCCCGACCTATTGACGATCGGGAAGGGCACCTCCGACATGATGTTTCCCTTCGCCGTGACGCTTTATTCCGAGTCCGTTCAGACACGGCTCGATGCCATAGGATCTTGTTTGCCGCGGTCACTGCGCCGGCGCTGCGATTACGAGTTCGGCTACAAGACCCTTCTAAATACATTGACACGAGCTGAAAAAATCGGTCTATCCGAGACGGTATCGGAGTCCAGCGGGATATTCGCCAAGCTCTTGTCCGATCGGCTTTCTTCGTGCAGGGCGGTGCGTGACGTGCGCGTGTTCGGACTCTTGATCGCCATCGAACTGAACACGAACAATTGGCTGCTACGATGGCTAAAGGGAAAGACTTCATCGTTTTATATCTACGACCTGCTCCGTAACGCGTCATTCCCCGTGTTTATGGGCTATTGCCAATACGAACCTAACGTGCTGAAGTTCACCCCTCCCCTTTCGATAACCCACGCGGAGATCGAGCAGGTTTGTGACGCCATCTCGGCCACGCTTCACAAGCCATTTCACCGATTGTTTTTTTCCGTCTTGCGAACGATGGCGACTATATCTTTTCGGGACAAATGGAAGGCCTATCGACGGGAGACACCATGAATATTTTCAGAGTCAACTTTCCGGAACTGTACGATCGGCACCTTTGCCGCCACTCCCAATTTGGTATCAACGTCATTCACATCACGGTTGTGATGGGCATCTATCTATGTCTGTACGCCATCGTCCAGCGATTGTTCGGCTTCGAGTGGCCGCTGCTCGGGATCGCGGTTCTCCACCTGGCGATTCTCGTTATGAATGTTCCTCTGAAAGTGCTGGTCGGAAGCGCGGCATTTCTGGTGGTGGTCATCGCCCTTGTTATATCGCTGCCCGCATGGCCGGCCTGGGTCTACGCGCTGGCTATCTACCCG
The DNA here is from genome assembly GCA_036557825.1 of Gemmataceae bacterium. GTDB lineage: Bacteria > Planctomycetota > Planctomycetia > Gemmatales > Gemmataceae > JAJPHU01. The sequence continues at coordinate 53,176 of DATBGU010000075.1, read as the reverse complement.
TTGTATAAGATTCAGGCATGGAGTCATAAGGTTTATGTCCGAGAATGGGACATGACGGAGTTCAACAAGAAATACAGAAAAGGCATTATCTTATTCGTTCTACTGTCCGTTTACGAAGTGCCGATGTTGTTGAACTACCTCGTGTTCGATCACAAAAAGTGGTTGGCGCGGCATTCCCTTGGGCGCGGCGAAAGGCTAGTTGTCCGACCGAGCACCGCGCCACCCGAACGGTCAACCCAATATCCATGATGCTTACGGTCACAGCATACCTAAACTTTAACAAGGATACCTTCAGATGCAGGCCAATGTCATCCAGCGCCAGTACGATGAAGTCATTGCTCCCCGCTACGATTTCGATCCGCACTCGGTCATCGGTGATTCTTTGGAGCGGGCGCTCGAGCAGATCCAGCGTCTCGCTCTGGATGCCGGCGATGAGGGTCCGATGAATGTGCTCGATCTAGGTGTCGGCACGGGCCGATTCCTCGAGCAATTGCGTGCGCACTCCGTGCGGCGCATCCACCCCTATGGGCTTGACCTTTCCCAGAAAATGATCGATGTCGCCTGCCGACGCATCCCCGACCTGACGCCCTCCGTCGATGACGTCTCCAATCTGGAGAACCATTTTCAGTTACTGTCTTTCGACATGATTTGCACGCATTTTATCACGGGGTTTGTTCCTCTTGGAGTTTTGGCGCCGAAGGTATGGGGCAAGCTCGTGGGTGGCGGCATTTGGTCCTTCGTGGGTGGGACCAAGGCAGGATTTCCCAACCTTCAACGAAAGGCCAAGGTGGTGCCTCAGAAAAAATGGCTGTTCGGCAGCTCCACATTGAAGGTTGATGAACACATTTGCAACCCTGCTGACCAGAATGATGTGGTTCGCACTCTGGAGACGAATGGTTTCGAGGTTTGTGAATGCGAGACTTTTTGTCCAAATCTTCATTTTGCCAACTTCAATGATTTCATGGAGTTCGCCTACTATGGCGGCTGGCTGACTCCTTTCCTGGAGGTTCTCGGTTTGCACAAGGCGGGCTGGATGATCCGCGCCTTCCTGAATGCGTTCTTTTTTCCCATTCAGGATTACCACAAGATCGTCATCGCCCTGTCCCGAAAACCGTAGCCCCCGCCAAATTGTCTTGGTAGCCTTCGCGACGAATCGAGCATGGAAAGTGATGATCGCTTGGCTTTTTTCTTGATTGGGGAGGTTGGAGATGCGTATTGCCATTCTCGCCGAGGTGTTTCTGCCCAAGGTGGACGGAGTCGTCAATCGGACGATGAACCTCATCCATCAGCTGCTTCGCTCCAACGACGACGTCATGGTTATCTGTCCTCAGGCGGATGGAAGCAAGGCGTGCCCGGTACCCATTGTCGAGTTTCCCAGCTTCGCCTTTCCCCTTTATCCCGAATACCGTATCGCTTTACCTAATAAACGGCTGGTGAAAGTGCTGGACCATTTCGCTCCCGATGTGTTGCATTATGTCAACCCCTTCGCTTTCGGGTTCCGCTGTCATGATTCGCTGCGCCGGGCTGACGTGCGCGTACCCAGTGTGTTTTCGTTTCACACGCTCTACGGCGAATTCGTCAAGCAGTACAAGCTGCTCAAACCCTTATCCCATCTGTTATGGTGGTTCATGCGCGAATACCACAATCGAGCGGATGTCAATCTCACCGTATCGAGCATCATGCGCGACGAGCTTACAGAGCGGGGGTTCCGGCGCGTCGAACTTTGGCCTCCCGCGGTTGACGGTGATTTATTCAACCCAGCGCGGCAAAGCACGGAGATGAGATATCGACTGACAAACGGTGCGACTCAGCGACCCCTCCTGCTGACGGTGTCGCGCCTAGCGCCCGAGAAGAACGTCGGTTTTCTGGCCGATGTCCTCGATCACTTTCCCGGCGTCTCGCTCGCGGTGGTTGGCGATGGTCCTCAGCGCTCGGAACTGGAGCGTCGCTTCGCCGGCAAGAACGCCCATTTCATCGGCTATCTTCGGGGCGCGGAGTTGGCTGCGGCTTACGCCTCCGCGGACACTTTCGTGTACGCCTCAGAAACCGAGACGATGGGTAACGTCGTCCTGGAGGCGATGGCCTGCGGCTGCCCGGTTGTCGCCCCTCGCGCCGGCGGCATCCCTAGCCTCGTTTCACATGGCGATACCGGCATGTTGTATGCGGCGCGAAGCCTCCAAGACGCAATCGACGCCATTCACTCGCTCCTGTCGGACGAGGATTTCCGCGTTCGGATCAGCCGCGCCGCCCGGGCGGCCGTCATGGGTATGAACTGGGACCATTCCATCGCACGGGTGCGCGATGTTTATCAGCAGGCCATTCGGTCCTATCAACCCGCGTCGGCTCGGGTGAGCTTTCAGCATCGTCTTGCCCAGGTCGCCGTCTCAAGTCTTGTTTTCGGTTTCAAAAGCGTATCGGGCCGCCGAGAATCCAGTTCGGGCCGCCGACCCGTTCCCTTCCCTTTCCAGGGCGAAACCGACCTGGCGGCACTCGGTTCCGCACGCTAAATCGGCCGGCTGCTTCTTCGCAACCAACATCGCGTCCCCGAATCCTCTTGCGGAATGCATAATCCCCAACTCCGTTGGACGGCGTAGCTTCTCTGTCCGAAGAGCAAAAGGCCGCCATCGAGATCGAGAAAGCACCTTGAAACCTCCTGGTTTCCCCGCGTGTCCTCGTTGCTATTCCGCCCTATCCGTATTACACTACTGGCATTCCGCGATCTTCCTCTTGAGGGGATCGTCCATGCACCTCATCTGCCCGACCTGTCAGGGAACTGTAGAACTGGCGGAAGACAATTTGCCGGCGGAGGTGCTTTGTCCCTCTTGCGGCTCAAGTTTTCCGCCGAACACCTGTGCGACCGTGGTTTGGCGGCCGCTGGACGGCCCACGCCGGGTGGGACGATTCGAGTTGCTCGATCAGGTTGGTGCCGGCTCTTTCGGCACCGTGTTCAAGGCCCGCGATCCCGAACTGGATCGCATAGTCGCCATCAAAGTTCCGCGCGCAGGTATCCTCTCCGGCAGCGACGATTTGCAGCGTTTTCTGCGTGAAGCGCGCAGTGTCGCCCAACTTCGTCATCCCTCCATCGTGCCCGTCCACGAAGTCGGACAGCAGGACGGCCTGCCTTACCTGGTGAATGAATTCGTCCAAGGTATGACGCTGGCCGACCTCATTTCGGGCAGTCGGCCCAGTCCGCGGGAAGCCGCCCGTCTCGTCGCCGCCGTCGCCGACGCCTTGCAGTACGCCCACGACCGCGGCGTGATCCATCGGGACGTCAAGCCGTCCAACGTCATGCTCGACGAGGCCGGCAAACCCCACCTGATGGACTTCGGTCTTGCCCGCCGCGACGGCGCGGAAGCGACCTTAACCCACGAAGGACAGGTGCTCGGCACCCCCGCCTACATGAGCCCCGAGCAGGCGCGCGGTGAGTCCCATCTCGTGGACGGCCGCAGCGACGTTTACAGTCTCGGCGTCATCCTCTATCAGCTACTCACGGGGCAACTCCCCTACCGCGGCACGGCACGCATGCTGCTCCATCAAGTGCGATTCGCGGAGCCGAAGCCGCCCCGCGCTCTGGACCGAAGTATTCCGCGCGACCTCGAAACGGTCTGTCTGAAGGCGCTGACAAAGGAGCCGCGACGGCGTTATGCCACTGCCGCGGATTTGGCCGCCGACCTGCGGCGCTTCCTCGACGGCGAGCCGATTCTCGCCCGCCGCCCAGGGCCGATCGAGCGCCTCGGCCGATCGCTCCGCCGCCGTGAGTTTCTTTGGTTGGCGGCCGGTGCCGCGGTGACGGCAGCCGTGGGGTTGACGTTCGCGCTGATTCATCGCGGTCGAGTTGCTCCCCCTGCCGAGATCGAGACACCGCCCGAACCGTCCGTTGTTGCTCCAGCTGCTTCGTTGCCGTCGGACCTCGCTCTCGTGCCCCCGCAGGCCTTCGGCTTCATATTCCTCGACCTGGCGGCCCTGCGCAAAAGCCCGGCCGCCCAGCCTCTGCGCGAGCGTGCCGCGCGAGACCTCGACCAAGCGTTCCAACCGCTCCAAGAATGGTTGGGAGTGGCGCCCTCGGAAGTCGAGCGGGTAGTGCTTTTCCTGCTCCGCTCCGAAAAGGACGGCACCCTGTCCGACCCCGTGGTGATCGTCACGACAACTGGAGACGTCCCGCGCGACAAGATCTTGGCCGCCTTGCTGCCGCCCAAGCCGCGCCGATTGACAGACGGCGATGTCACCTACCACACGGCGGACGCAACCCAGCGGCCGGGCAAGAACGCCGTGTCTTTCGTCAACGACCGCACGTTCGTGCTCGCTCCGCCAGCCGAAATGAAGCGTGTCCTTCGCCGGCCGAGTCGGTCGGACGCCCCCGGTCCGTGGACGAGCGTGCTCAAGCAGGGAGCGGAAAAACATCTCATCGTGGCCGGGCTGTATCCGCCCGAGTTTCTCCAGAAGTGGATCGGCGACGAGTTCCTCAAGGAAGAGCCTGCGCTTCGGCCGCTGCTGAGCGCACACGGCGCCACCCTGACGATGGATGTCAGCCCGCATGCGCGAACACGGATCGCCCTGAATGTTGAGTTCCCGCCGCAGGTTCCCGTTCGCGAGAGCCAGCAGGCGATCAAGGCCGCTCTCGCCCTCCTTTACCGCAAACTGAAGCCGTTTCTGGCTACGTTGGCCAAGAGCGACGTCACGCTCACTGGACAGTTGCGCTGGCTCAACGACTGCGTCGCGGCCCTGGATAACCCGCACGTCGAAATGCAGGAAGGCACGGTGCGGGCCACCCTCCAGATTGAGCGAACTCCGGCGACGTTGGTGGCGCAGGCCAGCTCCTCGGTCCTTGGTTCCACCCTCGCGGTCCGCTCGTCCTCCGAACGCACGGTCAGTCGCAACAACTTGAAAAGCCTGGCGCTCGCCATGCTGAACTACGAGGCCACTCACGGCCGCCTGCCGCCGCAGAGCATCCGAGGCAAGGACAGCACGCCCCTCCTCAGCTGGCGGGTCGCCCTGCTGCCGTATCTCGAACAGGAGGCTTTATACAAGCGTTTCAAGCTGGATGAGCCGTGGGACAGCGAGCACAACAAGAAGCTTCTGCCGCTGATCCCCAGAGTGTTTGAAACCGCCCGCTTGGGGAACCTTCCCGGCAACGTCAACCCGACGGATCTTGTCAATACACGGTACCAGGTGTTCGTCGGTCCCGGAGCTGTCTTTGATGGTCCACGGGGCACCCCACGGGGGGATGTTCGGGACGGCTCCACCTACACCCTGCTCATCGCGGAGGCCGCTGAATCGGTACCGTGGACGAAGCCGCAGGATCTGACCTTCGACCCGAAGGGACCGTTGCCCAAGCTCGGCGGTCTGTTCAAGGATGGCTTCCACGCCGCCACGGTCGATGGGGCGGTTCGCTTTATCCCCCAGACGATAGGCGAGAAATCGCTCCGCGCGCTGATCACCCGCAACGGAGGCGAGATCATCGACTGGGACAAGCTGCCCTGATACGACCGGTTCAAATATCGGGTTCACCAGCTACACTCGGAATAGCGGGAGCCGCTCGAAGGTGCCTCCCAGCACGGTTCGGGACGGAAGATCCAGCCACTCATCCAGGATGGTGGCATAGACCCGACGGAAGCGGCTGCGGCATTCGCGGCCGGCCCTGGACGGCCCATGCTGACGACGGACACCAGCCGTTCGACCCATTCCGCGTCCGGCAGATCTCCGAGGAGGAGTTCGGCATAGAACGCCACCAAATCCTTTCGCGGTGGCTTCCAACGATGGGATTGTGGCCTTCCGGTGACTTCATTCGGAAGAGAGTGGGGAAAAGTCGTTGCAACCGTTGTCCGGCGGTGTAGAATCGGGCCGTGACAGTCGAGTTGGACCCGCCCCCGGAGTTCTCCCCATGATTTGTTGCGTTCGACTCGCCGTCGGTGTGGCGGCCTTCCTGGCTGGGGCGGGCACGGCTTTGGCCGACCCTCCCGATCTGCGGACGTTGCCTATCGGCGGGGCCGCCCCAGACTTCAAGCTGCCCGGCATCGATGGCCGCGAGCACGCCCTGAAGGACTTCGCCGACGCGCGCATCCTGGTCGTCGTGTTCACCTGCAACCACTGCCCCACCGCCCAGGCCTACGAGGAACGCATCATCCGGCTGCACGCCGACTACAAAGGGAAGGGCGTCGCCCTGGTCGCCATCTCCCCCAACGACCCCAAGGCCGTCCGGCTCGACGAATTGGGTTATACCGACCTTGGCGATTCTCTAAAGGAGATGAAGCTGCGGGCCAAGGAGAGGAAGTTCGCCTTCCCCTACCTCTACGACGGCGACACCCAAAAGACATCGCGGGCCTACGGGGTGCTGGCCACGCCGCAGGTGTTCGTCTTCGACCGCGAACGCCGGCTCCGCTACGTCGGCCGCATCGACGACTCCGACGTCAAGGAGGTCAAATCGCACGACGCCCGCAATACCCTCGACGCCCTGCTGGCGGGCAAACCGGTCCCGGTCGAGCGGACGCGCGTCTTCGGCTGCTCGACCAAGTGGGCCGACAAGCGCGAGGACGCCAAGAAGTCCCTGGAGAAATGGGACCGGGAGCCGGTCGCCCTGGAGTCGATCGACGAAGCCGGCGTCGCTCGGTTGGTCAAGAACGACGGCGACAAGCTGTTGCTGGTCAACGTCTGGGCGTCGTGGTGCGGGCCATGCGTCGAAGAGCTTCCAGAGTTCGTTACCATGAATCGCATGTACCGTCGCCGCGATTTCCGACTTGTCACCCTCAGCATGGACGAGCCGGAGAAAAAAGACGAAGCGATGAAGGTGCTGCGCGATAAGCACGTCTCTGCCGTCAATTACCTCCTCAAGATCAAGGACCGCGACAAGTTCGCCGACCTGCTGGACAAGGATTGGGCCGGTCCGCTGCCTCACACGCTGCTGATCGCGCCGGGGGGCAAGGTTCTTTACCGCAAGACCGGCGCCATCGACGCGCTGGCGGTCAAGCGGGCCATCGTCGGTCATCTCGGCCGGACCTATGCCGCGAAGAAGTCTGCCGAAAAATAAAGGTCGGCCTACTCTCGCGCCGATTTTCGACACTCTCTTCCCTATTATCCATCCCTTTTATGAAAAAATCCGCCCCTCGATTTCCGCACTCCTGTACGCTGTGGCTGGGACCCCTCGCCCCGAGGCAGCGAGCGAAATCACGTCGATTTCGCACGCGGCGGAAGAAACTGGGATGCGATCGACCGCTCGCGCACTCGTTATAAATGGAAGACTCCTTCCGCGGTGCGAACGAAGGGTTCGACCGCGACCGCGTCGTTCCCGAGAGCACATCCGGGCTCTTCGCCGTGTTTCTCCCATCCCCTGAAAGGAGGCGTCATGAACCTCTGGTTCTTCTCCGCCGGGTCGAACCGCGCTCCGCGCGATCGCCGTTCGACCTCGTCCGTCCGTCCGATGCTGGAACCTCTGGAAGACCGCTGCCTGCCGTCGGCGAACATGATGCCGGCCAGCCAGCCGATGTCGGCCGCGGCACCGATGGCGTCCGTGAACACCATCGCGTCGCTGCCGCACGATCAAATCCACAACCTACAGGATTTCTTCCATCAGCAAACTCAGAACGCCGCCATCGAGCTTGAGGTGGAACAGATCGTGCTGTCCCTTGTGCAACAGTTCGCGCCGCAGGCGCCGCAATTCCAGCCGCTGATCGCCGCCTTGACCGGCGCCATTCCGATGCAGCAGGCCACAGTGCAGACACTACAGAACCAGTCCAACCTGCTGGATCAGCTGGACGATCTCCAGGACCAGGTCATCATCCTCAACGCGACGATCCAGAACGACTCCGCCGTGATTCCGGTGCTGCGACAACTCGGCAACCAACAGCAGGCAAACGCCTTGCAGAACGCCATCGTAGCCGACCAGGCGACCATACAGGCACTGCAACCGCAGATCGCCGCCGCCGAGCAGGAGGTTTCCGCATTCGCCTGAGAAAGCGTCCGGTCACTTCCATCCGCTTTCTCTTGAACACCCGTCTTCCCCTTGTTAGAGTTGGAGAAGTCAAGAATCGTTTCGTTTTCACTCTCGTTCGACAAAGTCCGTGATGCGGCAAGGCGTGGAGCACAAGAGCGGCCTGCCAGGCCCCTGTTCGCGGTGGTGGCTGGGAGCAACCCTCTCCCTCCTGGTCGTCGCGCTCCTTGCGCCCGCGTCGGCGCGCGCCGGCTGCGGCGATCATGTGACGGCGGTGCATGTCAGCGCTCCGATGGCCGATGACCACACACCGCCGCCGGTCCAGCCGTTCAAAAAGCAAGCTCCTTGCACCGGCCCGAACTGCTCGCGCGCTCCCGTCGCCCCCGCGCCGGCCCCTGTTGCGCCGGACGCACCTGACGCGCGGGAATGGGCTTGTATGCTCGCGCCGGCAACGTCGCCTCCCCGGACATCCTCGCCGCACACGCCCGAAGAGCACCACGAACGTCCTTTCTCCGCGGGTTCGAGCATTTTCCACCCTCCGCGGTGATCGCTCCGCTTCTTGCGATCTTTCGACGCATGATCGGACTCGCGCGCTCTTTCCGCGCCGCGTCGGAGCGCGGGCGTCCCGCCCGCATCGTGCGGCCGAGACGGCCGCGCTCCAAATTTGCTCGTGCCTTCATGATTTCATCCGTATTGTGAGGTTTTCCGTTTATGGACCTTCCACAGACCCAAGCGGCTGTTCCGCCTCGAAAACTGGTGGACGTGCGCGGCCGGCCCTACGAACCGGCGATCGGCCCACGCCTGAAAAGTCTGCTCTTCCTCGTCTTCGCCGGCACGGCGGCGCTTGGCGTCACCGGCATCTATCTGCTGGCGATCCGCGTGCTGGAGATGATCAGCACCCGCACCTACACGAACCAGTTCACCTTGCAGATGTTCGTCGCCCACATCCTGTTTGGACTCGCCATCATTTTGCCGTTCCTCGTGTTTGGGTGTACGCATCTGCTGACCGCGCGCAAACGCAAAAACCGCCTGGCCGTCAAGCTCGGCATCACCCTATTCGTCACCGGCATTCTGGTCGTAGTCAGCGGCGTGGCTCTCATCCAGCTGTCCGGCCTGCCGCAGTTGCCGGTCGGCAGCGTCGGTCGCTGGATCGTGTACGGGCTGCACATTCTCGCCCCCGTCGCCGCCGTGGTGCTGTACGTGCTGCACCGCTGGGCCGGCCCGGACATCAAATGGCACTACGCCTACGGCTGGGGTGCTGGCGTCGCTGTCTTCGTCGCCGCCATGATCGTGCTGCACATGCAGGATCCGCGCAAGTGGTTCGCCGTCGGCCCGCGCGAGGGCGAGAAATATTACGAGCCGTCCAGGGCGCGCACCGCCACCGGCGACTTCATCCCGGCCAGCGCCATGATGAAGGACGAATACTGCATGCAGTGCCATCCCGACATCTACAAGCAGCACTTCCACTCGGCGCACCACTTCAGCTCGTTCAACAATCCGCCCTATCGTTTCAGCGTCCGCGAGTCGCGCAAGATCGTCGATGAGCACGGCGTCCCACGCGCCTCGCGCTGGTGCGCCGGCTGTCACGATCCGGTGCCGTTCTTCTCCGGCGCTTTCGACGATCCCAAGTTCGACGATGAGAACCATCCGACCGCCAAGGCCGGCATCACCTGCGTCGTCTGCCACGCCATCACCAACGTCAACAGCAACGAGGGCAACGCCGCCTACACCATCGAGGAGCCGATGCCCTATCCGTTCGCCTACAGTGACAATCCGCTGCTCAGCTGGTTCAGCAATCAGGTCGTCAAGGCCAAGCCCGATTTCCACAAAAAGACGTTCCTCAAACCGTTCCATCGCAACGCCGACAACATCCATGCGGACTTCTGCTCGACGTGCCACAAGGTCAGCCTGCCCGTCGAGTTGAACCACTACAAGGAGTTCCTGCGCGGTCAAGACCACCGCGAATCGTTCCTGCTCAGCGGCGTTTCCGGCCACAACGCCCGCAGTTTCTACTATCCGCCCAAGGCCAAGGAGAACTGCAATAGTTGCCACATGCTACTGCAAGCGAGCAACGATTTCGGCTCGAAGGACTTCGACACCAGTGGTACGCGCAAGGTCCACGATCACTTCTTCCCGGCGGCGAACACCGGATTGGCGTGGCTGTTGAGCCAGATGCCGGAACATGCCGCGCACGCCGACGGCTTCCGAAAGGCGGCCGAGAAAAACGCCGACTTCCTGCGCGGCACCGATCCGGAGGGCAAGGACCGCTCGCTGCGCATCGACCTGTTCGCGCTGAAGGAAGGCGGCACCATCGATGGCCGGCTCATCGCCCCGCTGCGGCCGGAACTGCCGAAGCTGAAACCGGGGAACAACTACCTCGTCGAAGTGGTGATTCGCACTCTCGGCGTCGGCCATCTGTTCTCGCAGGGCACGGTCGATTCCAACGAAATATGGGTGGACTTCACGGCGAAATCGGCCGGCAAGGTCATCGGTCGATCCGGGGCGCTCGCCGGTCCCGACGAAACCGGGGCAGTCGATGAGTGGGCGCATCGCCTCAACGTGCTGATGCTGGACCGCAACGGCAATCGCGTCAATCGCCGCAATCCGCAGGACATCTTCACGCCGCTGTACAACCATCAGATTCCACCGGGCGCCGGTCACGTCGTCCACTACGAGCTGAAGGTGCCGCAAGACGTGAAAGGCCCGGTCGAGTTGGAAGTGCGCGTGCGCTACCGTAAGTTCGATTTCGAGTACATGAGTCTGGTTTACGGCGGCGACGATAAGGTGCCGAAACTGCCGATCGTCGATCTGTGCGCCGACCGGCTGACGCTGCCGGTCGAAGGCGTCGACGAGAAAGTGCGGGAGCAAACTTCGCCGATCAAACCGGCGTGGCAGCGCTGGAACGATTACGGCATCGGCTGCCTCATCGAGGGTGGCATCACCGAAAAGAAGGGCGAGCTGCGCCAGGCCGAGGAAGCGTTCAAGGAACTTCTGAAGCGCTATCCGAAGGAGGCGGCCGGCCACGCGAACCTGAACCTGGCGCGCGTCTACCAGAAGGAGGGACGCTTGCGCGAGGCGGTCACGGTGCTGGAAGAGGCCGGCAAGGGCGGCGCGCCGTGGTGGACCGTGGCGTGGTTCAACGGACTCGTCACGCTGGAGAACGCCTCCGATCGTCGGGGCTACGACGACGCCATCACGATTTTCAAGGGCATCCTCGATCCGGAGCGGCAGCCGCGCGACCGCGGTTTCGATTTCACGAAGGATTACGTCGTCATTAACGCCCTGGGCCGCGCGCTCTTCGAGCGCGCCTCGCTGGAGCGTGGCAACCCGCAAGCGCGCGATCCTTTCCTCTTGGAAGCGATCGAGCAATACCAGCGGACGCTGCGCATCGACACCGAAAACCTGAGCGCGCATTTCGGGCTGCATCAGTGCTTCCAGATGCTCGGCCGGCCGCTGGCGAAGGTCGAGGTTCCCGAAGGAGCGCCGAAAACGGATGAGGAGTCCTTGAAAGCGTTGGCCCAGACGCTGCTCAACGGCCAAACCGACAAGGGCGCGCGGCGAGAAGCGGCCGCTCAATTGGCACAAGCGCTGACGGCCCTCGGCAGCGAACCCGTCTCAGTGACGCAACCGAGGCGGCCCCGCTTCGAGCTGTTGCTGACTCAGATCGCCCCGTTTTTCCACAAGGAAACCGACCCTGAATTGAAGGAGGCGGCGGCGCACGTGCTGGGCAAGCTGCACCTGGAACTGCACCGGATCTTCAAGCCAGACGAGTTGGCGCAGAGCCGGACCGTGCAGATGTATCGCAAAAAACACCCAGCCGCCGATCACGCGGCCGAGTCCATCGTCATTTATCCGCTCAATCGCGAGGGCGCGCCGGGCTTCTGAGCGCCTTCAATGAACTCTACCAGCCCGAAGCGCCAGCGAGGGCCGCCCTCGCTGGCGCTTCGGGCTGGTGGATGAACCTTATTCGGAGTCCTCCATGTCTCTGTGTTCTTGTAAAGCCTCTTCGATCGCCTGGTTCGTGGGCGGCGTCCTTCTGCTGGGCGGCGCCACTCTGGCAACGCTGCACTATCTTGGCGTGTTTAGCGTCGTTCAGCCTCCAAAGATAGTGGGCGAGACCGGCGATCCACACCATCGCAAAACCGTTCCCGTGCCGCACGTTCTCTTCACCGACATCACCGAGGACGCCGGGTTTCGCTTCGTGCATGACAACGGCGCCACCCCGAAAAAACTGCTGCCCGAGACGATGTGCGGCGGCGTCGCCATCCTCGACTTCGACAACGACAAAAAGCCCGATGTTCTGTTCGTCAACGCTTGCCCTTGGCCCGGTCAGGAGAAGACCGGGGCGGCGAAGCCGACCCTGGCCCTCTATCACAATGAGGGCGGCGGCAAGTTCAAGGACGTGACCAAGGAGGCGGGCCTGGCCGTCACCATGTACGGTATGGGCGCGACGGTCGGCGACTACGACAACGACGGTTGGACCGACGTGTTCGTCACCGGCGTCGGCGGCAACCGCCTCTTCCGCAACGAGGGCGGCAAGTTCAAGGACGCGACGGAGACGGCGGGCGTCGGCGGACCGGGCGGCTGGCCGAACATCGTGCTTCCCGATTTCTTCAAATCGGAGAAACCGCTGTGCTTTTCCACGTCGTCCTCGTTCCTCGACTACGACGGCGACGGCAAGCTCGACCTGTTCGTGTGCAATTACGTCCGCTGGTCGCCGGCCTACGACCTCGCCATCGGCTCCAAGATTGACGGCAGGGAGCGCACTTACGCTCAACCCAAGCAGTTCGATGGCGCGGTGTGTTTCCTCTACCGCAACGAGGGCGGAGGCAAATTCAAGGACGTGTCGAAAGAGTCCGGCGTAGAGGTCATCGAGGCGCAGGGCATCGATCCCAATGCGCCCTTACGGCCGGTGGGCAAATCGCTGGGTGTCATCGTCTGCGACGCCGACGAGGACGGCTGGCCGGACATCCTCGTCGCCAACGACACGGTGCGCAATTTCCTGTTCCACAATCAGCCCGCGCCCGACGGCGGCCGCGTCTTCAAGGAGAAGGGCACCTACGCCGGCGTCGCCTACGTGGACGGCAACGTCCGTGGGGCGATGGGCATCGACTGGGGACCCTGCTATCGTCCCGGCTGCAATGCCGTACTGATCGGCAATTTCGCCGATGAACCGAACACCTTCCTCTGCCAGGACGATCCGAAAGGACTGGAGTTCTCGGAAGTCGCACGGAGCGAGTACATCGCCGGGCCGAGCCGCGTGCTGCTCAAGTTCGGGACGTTCTTCTTCGACTACGATCTCGACGGCCGGCTCGATTTTTTGACGAACAACGGCCATCTCGATCCCGGTATCAGCAAGTTGCAGGCGGGCCAGAAGTACGCTCAGCCGCCGCAACTTTTCTGGAGCAGGAAGGACCAGGGCTTCGAGGAAGTGACGGCGGAAGCGGCCGGCACCGATCTGTTCCAGCCGCTCGTCGGTCGCGGCAGCGCCTACGCCGACCTCGACGGCGACGGCGATCTCGATGTGATTCTGGTCGGCAACGGCGGTCCCGCCCATGTCCTCCGCAACGACAATAAGCTCGGCAATCACTGGATTCGTCTACGTCTGGAGGGCGACGGTGTGCGCTCCAACCGCAGCGCCATCGGCGCGCGCGTCATCCTGCAAGCGGGCGGCATCGAGCAGCGCCGCGAGGTCGCCGCCGCACGCGGGTATCTCAGCCAGAGCGAACTGACCGTGACGTTCGGACTCGGTGAGACCACGAAGATTGATCGCCTCACGATTTACTGGCCCGGCAAGGACGGCGGCAAGACCGTCCTGGAGAAAGCCGATCTCGACAAACTGGGCATCGACAAGGAGCACACGATCAAGCAAGGGGCGAAATGAGGCTGCCTTCTCCAACTAGCCCGGAGCGCCAGCGACGGGCGGAAGTACCCCGTAGCTGGCGCTCCGGGCTAGTTGGGGGAAACGACGCAGAATGATACGAATAGGAGATAAACCATGTCCTTTTTTGCAAGATGTCTCGGGGCCTGCCTCCTCCTGGCCGTTGCGATTTCCGCCAGCCGGGCTGCGCCGCCGAAGAAAGCCGCACCGCGCGAGTTTCTGCCACCGACGCTCAGCTGGCTGCGCCAGGTGGAAGCGGCGCAGATGCTCGGCGCCATCGCCAGCGGGCAGCCGCCCTCTTCCGGCGACATGGGCTGGTTCCATCCCGGCCAGAGCGCCTACGGTCTGAAATGGCTAGCCGAACGCATGGACAAGGACGGCGACGGCAATATCAGCAAACAGGAGTTCACCGGGCCGGACGAGTTGTTCGACCGCCTCGACCGCGATCACGACGGCCGGCTCACGCGCGCCGATTTCGACTGGTCCGACGACGCGCCGCTCAACCGGCAAATGCGGATCGTCAACCCGTTCTTCCGCCGCAGCGACGCCGATCACGATGAGAAGATCACCGCCGCCGAGTGGCAGGAGATGTTCAAGAAAGCGGCCAAGGGCAAGGATTCGCTGTCGCGCGAGGAACTGCACGCCCTGCTGTTTCCCCCGCCGCCTCCGCCGTCGAAGAATCCGGGAGGAGGCATGCCGTCGCCGCAAATTCTGCTCAAGGGACTGTTCGAGGGCGAAATCGGCTCGTTCCACGAGGGACCGTCGGTCGGCCGGCTCGCTCCCGATTTCACGCTGCGGACGTTCGACGATACCAAGGCCATCACCCTGTCGCGCTTCCGCGGCAAGAAGCCGGTGGTGCTAATCTTCGGCAGCTTCACCTGAGGGCCGTATCGGTCCCAGTTTGGGGCCTTGGAAGAATTGAAGCGCCGCTACGGCGACCGCGTGCAGTTCCTCGGCGTCTACGTCCGCGAGGCGCATCCCATTGACGGCTGGCGCATGGACTCCAACGACCGCGACGGCATCGAGATCGTCCAGCCGAAGACCGACACCGAGCGAACGACCGTGGCCGCGCGCTGCTGTCAAACGCTGAAGATGACGATTCCGCTGGTCGTGGACGGCGTGAACGATCGCGTCGGTCATCTCTACAGCGGCATGCCCGATCGTCTCTACCTCGTCAGCCGCGATGGAAGCGTGGTGTACAAGGGTGGTCGCGGGCCGTTCGGGTTCAAGCCCAGCGAGTTGGAGCAGTCCATCATCATGAATTTGCTGGATTTGCAAGCGGGGTCGCGCCGTTAATCGATACCAGCCCGAAGCGCCAGCGAGGGCGGTCCCTTAGCCCTCGCTGGCGCTTCGGGCTGGTACACATCAATTGGCTTCGCTGATCGCGTCGGGGCGACCGTACAGCACGGTCGGTCGCCGCTCCGTCTCGCTGCTCAGACGGCGGCGCAGCAGGTGCAAATCCTCGTCGATTTTCTCCAGGACCAGATCGACGTCTTGAGCCTGGCCGGCCGCCAGGTGCTGCCGTGCCTCGTCCAGCCCTTTCTGAGCGATGCACAGACGACGATCGACCATCTGACGAAACGGCGTCAGGTCGGCGGGAATGGGATTGGGTTGGTGGATGCGATCGGAAAGAACAGGCATGGGTCTCTCTCGCTACAGCAAACCGGGGGATGCCGGAGGAGAACGCACCGCTGCCCGAGCGGCGCCCCCCGAGCGGGGGGATAACTCCAGCGGACTCACACAACGGTGTGCGAGGAAAGAGCGAAGGTGCGCAAACAGAGTTGTGTGCATGGGCTGGACGCCCACCAGAGTTCGGTTTCCCTACCGTATTGGCCCTCGAATTGCCGCGAGATTCCTTCTCACCTCCGAGGCGTGCGGAACTCTTCTACCCGATTTGGCCGATACGAAGCAAGAGGACTTTTTTACCGGCCCGGCATGCCCAGCATGAGCGGCTTTTGCGGCTGCATGCCCGCGATCGTGATGTCAAAGCGTTCCAACGGCACGAACGACAGCATCACCTCTTCGGGCTTTTTGGCCAGGTAGAACTCGGGAGACCCCTTTTTCTGAGGCGCAAACACCCAGTAGGACCAGAGCCTTTTGATTTGACGCCGCGCCCACGGCTGCGGCCGAATTGCCCCCAGCGTGTTCACGAGGTACGACCGAATGACTTCGGCCGCTTCGGAGTCCGGGTCGAGCAAACGCTCTCCCGACAGAGCCGTTTTGGGCGTGACGGTTTCCTCGATTACGCCGTCTTTGAGCAACGGCTTTAAAAACTGAGATGTCCTCTGGTCGCTGTCACCGTAGACGAAGGCGACCGGCACCACCGGCGCCTGGTGTGCCTGGCGAATCCAACCACGCACGTCGATCCGGCCCAGCTTGCCCGACATTCCGATCCAGACGGCCCGCAGAACGCTCTTCTTCTCCCACCCCAAGGGCTCCATCTTGAATACGTCGCCCACGGCGTTGAAACGCACTCCTTCCGAGGCCAGCCAGAGCGTGCCGAGGGCGGCCCCCTGGCCGGCGCCGATGACAACCATGTTGAACGTATTGATGGGGCCGTCGGCGTCGTCGTGGCGCAAATCGAGGAAGTTGCGGGCGGCGGCAATGTCGTGTATCAGCCAGGGCAGGTAATCGGGGGGAAAGTCGGCGAACTTGATGCGTTCGGGCAAGCCGTCTTGCGGTCGGGTCTGGCGAACGATGGGAAAGTTGCTGTTGACGGCGCTCTCCCAGAACTTGCGAGGAACGCGAATGCTCTCGCCGTGGCCGCGAAAATCGAAGGTCAGAACGGTGTGTCCCTCGGCTTGCAGCGCCTCGGCCAAGCGCGTCCAGCCGCGCTCCTTGCGGTCGTGTCCGCGGCCGAGATCGTGCAGCATCAGCACCGTCGCCCCTTTTTTGCCCTTGGACCCGGCGTACAGCGAGCCGACCAATTCCACATGGTCCACCGTGCTGAACGTGACGCGCTTCCAACGCGGCCCGCCGTTCGCCGCTGCCTCCGGTGGATCGGCCTTCTCCACCTGTAGTTCAAACGTCCGCTCGTCGAGTTGATGCTCGCCCGGCACGGCCCGCACCTTCACCGCATAGTCGCCCGTCTCGGCATCCGTCGCGGCCTCGACGACAACGACCGCTGAGGACGATTCGGCGGAGACCGTGACGGGCGCGGCCTTCACGCCGGACGGCAGATCCTCTAAGCGAACTTCGACCGGACCTTTGTAATCTCCCCGTGCCAGCGAAATCGCCAACTCCTTCTTCTCGCCCGCCTTGACGGACAGTGTTTCGGGCGCTTTCTCGATTTTGAAGCGAGAGGCTACTTCCTTGCCGATCCGAGGCGGTGCTTCCTTGATGCTGAGAAACAGCGCCTTGGTGTCGGCGACCGTGTCCGCCACGCGCAGCACCAAATTGAGCGGAACCAGTTCGGCGGGCGGGGTGTCCGCCGGCACAATCAGCCGCACGCGCGGCGAGTCGGCGTTCGCGGACGGCAACTTCTCCTGCCGAACCCCTTTCAACCCCGCGAACTCCACGACCAGCGGCTCCTCGCAGCCGTTGCGATCAACGCGGCCAGTGAAATCGAACGAAGTGCCGGCCGGGCACACGATGTTGTCCGGTTTGTGCAAGATCGGTCGCGGCGTCTTCCGCACCGAGAACTGAAAATGCTGCTCCTCGATCTTCTGGTCGCCGCGCCACAGCGAGACGATTATCTCGCGCGGCGGCAATTCGACGCCCAGCGGGGCCAGCAGCGGCAGAGGAACCGATTCCTGGTCCGGCTTGAGCGTCAGTGGCGGCGCGGGCATATCGGGCGGAAGGCCGTGCACCTGAATTGTCAGCGGCTCCTCACACTCGTTGCGCTCGACGGTCAGGAGGACTTCGTGGCGGTGCCCTCCTTTGACAATCACGTCGTCGATGGACTGCAAGCGCGGTTGCGCGACGGATGGACCCCGCGGCTTGGGCTTGAGGGAGGCCCACACCAGCACGTTGACGACCACGAAGCTGAGCAGGGCCACCCCTCCCAGCACGGCCAGCCAACCCGGACGAGACAGGATCGAAACGAGCGGATCACTCAATCGGGTCAGATCCCAAGCTCCCTTCGGCGCATCCACCGGGAGGGATGCGAGCGCGAGGTCCGCCGAACTGTGCCGCCCGGAGTGTGGTAGCGGCGGCGGCAAGCGCGGCAACGCGGGCGTGGTCGGTTCGAGCGCCGTCGGATGCGTTGCCGTCTCCGTGGCCGGCTCAGCCACCAGCACCGAGGACGGCGGTTGCGGTATCTCCAGCACCGGCATCTCGGCCGTTGCCGGCGCACGTTTCACTTGCGACAGGGGCCGCGTCCGCGGCGCACGCGCCGCCTCTTCCAGCAGCGCGCTGACCTGCGTCTCTTCGCTGCCGGTCAACGGCCGCACGACGCTGCCGTCCACGAGTTCATCCAGCGACGGCACAACCAGCAGCGGTCCCTGGCTCGCCAGCACAAGGTGCCCGACGAGATCGCGCGCGTCGCGGTCCTTCAGGCTCCACAGTTCGCGCAGCAGGCGCGAGCGGGCCGGCTGGCGGAAGTCCTCCTCGCGGAACAGCAGGTTTTCGCCGCTGTCGTAGCGCTGCCACAGTTCCGCGCCTCCAACGCGTAGACAGCGCAGCGCGGTGTAGATGAGCAGGTGCGAAAAGCGATCGATCTCGGGATCGTAACCGCCCTCGCGCAGCCGCTGCGGATGCTGGTAGTTGGGATGGCCGACCTCGCCGGACGGCCGATCGGCCAGCGACGGCACGTACATGCCGTCGTAATCGATCAACTTCAGGGCCAGCGAGGTGCTTTTGCTGCCAGGCACCAGCAGGACGTTGCCGTGCTGCAAATCGCCGTGCGCCATGCCGGCGTCGCGCAACTCCTGCCCCAGCCGAATCCACATCTGCGCCAGCCGGTCCAGCACGATCGGCTTATCGAGTTGATCGCGGACGAATTCGTTGAGCCGAAAGCCTTCGACCCAGCGCATCTTGACGAGGGGATAGCGCTCGCCGCGAATACAGATGCCTTCGTCGAGAAAGCGGAACTCGACCATGAAGGCGCGCTGCGTCTGCTGGAGATGCTCGGTGATGGCCTGGTAGCGCGGCCTCAGTCCGGTGACGGGGCGGGTGAAGCACTTGACGGCCCAGCTCTGATCGTCCGACCCCTGAATTTGGTAAACGTCGGCGAAATTGCCGGAATGCGGCCGCGGCAGACCGAGCACGTCGCCGACGGCCTGCCCTTGGCGCAGATCGTCGTCGTCGAAGCACAGCTGCGGATTCTGGACGGCAGCGTTGTAATCCGTCGCCTGCGGCCAGGTCATCGCGGACACTCCATTACAGGCTAATTGCCAGAAGCGTGACATCGTCGTTACGCAGCTGACGCGCATTCCGCAGTCCTTCAATCCAGGACGCGAATGCTTGCTGGGCGACGTCGTCGTCGCCGGCAGTGTGCAGCAGCGGTTCCAGGGCGAGCCAGGGTTTGCCGCCGGACTCCGCCTGGAGCAAAAACCACTGAGCGAGGGCGTCGGTCATCATCCAGAAGCGATCGCGCGTCTGCCAGACGCCGGTCTGCTGCACGCCGTTCTTGTGCGGCACTTCGCCGGGCGAGGTGCGCGAGCCGACCAGCCAAGGCGCGTTGCTGAAGTCGGCGGCGGACGTGACCGGGAACGCGCCCACCATCTCGCCCTGCCGCACCTGAAACAGACAGCTATCCCCAACCGCCAAGGCGTGCCAGCTATTGTCCTCGATGACCAGGCCGAGGAAGGTGGCGAAGGCGCCCTGGATCAATCCCGGTTCGAGATACCACGGCAGATCGCTGGCCTCCGGCTGCACCAGCCAGGCGTCCGCGTTGCCGTGAGACATCGGATCGTTCCAGCGGCCGTGCAGCGTGACGTGGGCTGCCCAGCGTTCTTGCAGCGACGGCAGCCAACTCGCCCAGTGCGGCAGGCGCTCCTTCTGACGCACGAACTCCTCGACGAGCAGATGCGCCCACAGGGCAGAATATGGACTCTCGGCCGCTCCGTCGGCGAGGGCGAAGCGGCCGCGCTCGGCGTTGCCGGCCGAGGCGTCCTGGCATTCTTCCAGGCGATAGCCCTGACGCGGCAAACGGAAGGCGCGATAGCCGATGGCGAGACCGGGCACGGTCATGGCTCACCTCTCGAATGCAGAATTCAGAATGCGGAATGCAGAATGAAATTCTGGGTGTCTGGCATTCTGCATTCCGCATTCTGAATTCTGCATTGTTTCCCGCTCACCGTAAGTTCTTGAGATCGACCCGCGTGCCGATGTCCAGGAAACGGACCACCGAGGCCAGGTCCGCGTTGAAGACGAAGCCGCGCGACTCCGGCGTCACCGTCAATCCGGCCTGGCGCGCCGAGTTTAGCATCGGCGGCGGCAGCCGGCTCGACATGCGAAACAGTCGTTTGGCGAAATCGTCGGGCAGAACCGTCTCCTGATCGGGAAACTCGATGGCGCGCAGGGGGCGCGACGAAATATGGGCGTTGAACAGCAACACCGAGCCGTCCTCGCTGGCCAACTCGCGCAGGTTCTGGGCCGGCCCTTCGGGGCTGCCGTCGGTCGCTTCGCCGTCGGTCAGATTGATGACCAGCGGGGGATAGCACGACGGATGCTCGATGAGGAACGTCGAGATGATCTGCCCGGCGCGTTCGAAGCACTTGCTCATGGGCGTTTTGCCGTCGCCGGCCGGCTCGAACCACACCGGGAACTTGACGGTCTGTTCGACCTGTCCGCCGCGGCCGTCGTCCACCAGGTTGACGCGCTGCTCGACGCGCAGCGGGCAGCGGGCCAGTTCGCCGATCGGCACCAAGCCGCGACCGGCGAGCGGTCCGCCCAGCGCCGGCACGATTTGCCGTCCATAGCCGAGCACGCCGACGTGAAAGCGGTCGAGGACGGCCTGCCCCCACACACAGCGCAGCACCAGCGTATAGAGCAGCCGATTAAGCGAGTCGGCCACGGCGTCGGCTTTCTTGCCCTCGCCGCCGCCGATAGGTCCAAGCATCGACTTCGACTGGTCGATGAGGAACAGAAAACAGGTGGGATTGGAGCGGCTGATTTCCGCGGAATAGGGCATGGAAGTCGCCTCTCTTCGACGGGTGCAAGCGTGCTGGCGCGAGGGTTCGTGGGCTGTGGGATTATACCTTTTTTCGCGGGGGCGCCGCAAGCGTTTGCCGCCCCCAGTTTTCCGGGATGCGAACGGCCAGGTTGCGGCCGTAAATCGAGCGAAACTCCAACTCGACGATGTGCATGTGGCCGACGTAGCAATGGCATGTCTCGCGCGGGCAGCTGCGCGGTGAATCGAGGCGGCGCCACCCGTCGCGGAACAAATTGCCGATCACCTCGCCGACGAAGAAACAGCGGCGCAGGTCGCCCTCGTCGTCGAGATATACCGCCCGCTGTCCGGCGCTGCACGGTTGGCCCCGACTTGGAAAGGCTCGATTGTTCAGGTCGAACCAGGGATCGACGGCGCGGATCTGTACCAGGTGCTCCGCCGTGTAGTAGTTCGGTTCGCGCTGGTAGGCATTGACCCACAGATACACGCTCGGATCGAGTCGCCGCCGCAGCGTTTGCATATGCGGCAGGTTCTCGTGCGTGCCGACAATGCCGACACTGAACGTCACGGCGCGTTCCTGAAGCAGCCGCCATTTCGCGTGAAGTTGTTCCAATTCGTCCGGCGTCACCTCGGTCGGATGATAGGTCGTCCACAGGGCGAGCTTGCCGGCGTCCACGCGCTGGAGGAAGTCGGCCACGTCGAAGGACAAGTTCGTCTGGACGGTGACGCGCTCGACCTGCGGCAAAGCGAGCAACCGAGCGACGGCATCGCGCCAGTAGGGCAGCACGAGATACTCGGCCTTCGGCGTGATGAAGAACTCGACAGCGTCGGATAGCTCGGCGACGCGATCGAGGATGCGGTGCAGGCGCGCCTCGTCCGCGTGGAACGCCTCGGCCGGCACGCGCTGCACGGTCGCGTTCCAGGGGCAGTAAGGACAGGTGTAATTGCACCACTCCAACCGGGTGCGAAACAGGACGAGCAGGCTCATGCGTCGTACTCGTAAGTCTCAATCAGGCGCCGCACGCGCTCGGAGAAAAACAGTTGGCCGATGATGTCCGCATGGCACACGCCTCGCGCTGTCAGGCGTATGCAATCGCAGTCCCTCCGAACACAATCTTCCTCGTCCAAAGCTTCCCACTGCGGTTGAAAAGACTGATACGCATCCACGCCGAACGTCGTGGTGAAGTCGCGCAAATCGAGTCCTTCATAGAGCAACGACAGGATGACGTGGCGGCGCTGCTGTTCGTCGGCGTCCAGAACGAAGCCATGCCGCACGTCTGTCTCGCCGGCCTGCATCGCCCGGCAGTACGCCTCAACCACGCTGCGAATGTTTCGGGCCACCATGCGCCACGGCGTCGAGTAGTGCAGCGCCTGCGTGTAGCTGCGCGCCCCTGCGCCGAGGCCGACCATGCCGTCGCGCTGACAACGATATTCGAGGTCGTCCGAACCCTCTCCGGTCGCTGACGCTCTCGCCTCACCATCGGCATCGCGGCGAAACTGCCGCATCGTGAGTTGACGAAAACCGGCCGCGGTCAGGCGCTCGATGGCCACATCATACATGCGTCCCATCTGCGCGGGTGTCGGGCACGGCAGCGCGTCGGCGCGGCGGTCGAGTCCGGTCAGCGGGCGGATGTACAGCGGATACAGAAACAAACTCGTGGCCGGCGAATCCACAACCGCGTCCAGCGAATAGCACCAACTCGCTTCGGTTTGTCCCGGCAGACCGTAAATGAGGTCGATGTTGAAGTGTGGGAATTTCGCTTGCCCCACGAGGTCGATGGCGCGGCGGTTCTGCATGAAGTCGAAGCGGCGATTGACCTGCCGCAACTCTTCGGCGACCAGCGACTGAATGCCGAGACTGAGGCGCTGAAACCCCAGTTCGCGCAGCGTGCCGACCTTCTCCTCGTCAAGCGTCTCGGGACTCGCCTCGATGCAGCTGTGCGTCTGAGCCGGCGCGACGCCGAGCGTATCATGTAGCAAGCCGGCCAGCCGCCGCAGTTCGTCGCTGTTCAGAAACGTCGGCGTGCCGCCGCCGAGGTACAAGCGGCGAAATCGAGCCGGCCGCAGGATGCGCTCATACGCCTCCATCTCGCGGGCCAGAGCGTCGAGATAGACTGTCACCGGCGAAGTATCCGCCGGGACGAACGTGAACAGATTGCAGAAGGAGCAGCGTTGATGGCAGAACGGAATGTGGACGTAGCAAAAGAGCGCCTGGCGCGGCTCCTCGGCCCAGACATCGGCGAGACGGCGCGGCGGCGTCAGCGGACGATACGCCTTCTTGTGCGGGTAGCCGTAGACGTAGCCAATCCGGCCGTACATCGCCTGGCTTTCAATGTTCGCGGCGAGCATGGCTCGCAACTCCTGAACATTTTCCATGCTTTCCACCTTCAAACGGTGTTCCTTCGGTTCCGTCGAGAAAGCATCGTTTACGTTTTGCCGAGAATCGCATCGAGCACGCAGCAGCCACGAACGTGCGAGCCGGGACCGCGCAGGTGATCCATCAGAAAGGAATTGCAGGCTCCGGCCTCTTCGAGCGCGTCTGCCAGAACGGCGAGGCGGTCCCGTTCCAGCGTTCCTTCGGGGAGTACGCACTCCTTGTAGGCGGCTTGGGCCAGCTTCACGATCAGGCCGTCGTTCCAGGCGCGCGACCCCGAGTCGATGGCCGGTAGCGGATGGAAAACGTCGCCGAACAGGCAGGACAACAGAGCAACCTGCGCCTTCGATTCGACGGCGACGGCTGTTCGGTATTCCGAAGCGAGGTCGGCTTTCTTGCCCAAAAGCGGGGCAATGACCTCTTCGCCTTTGGCTTCCGCCGCGAAGTGGGATGCACGCTCGGCCGCCTCCGCAGCGCTCCGCGCCAAGGCATGGTATGCCGCGTAGGCCGCTTTCTCCCAGCGGGAACCTTGTCGCTGGGCGATCGCCTCTTCGCCGGCGGCCAATGCCGCGGTCCTCGAAGGCCGGCGCCCTTCTTCACCGAATTCCTCGGCAAGCTGTTCCGCCGTCTCGACCGCGGCGCGGCTCCTCGCGTCGATCAACAGCGGCCAGATTCGCCGGCAACAAGCGACCGCGAACAGACGAGCCTTCCGCTCGGAGAGCTTGCCTCGTCTTCGTAGCAACTCCAACAACATCATCGGGGTGGTGCAAGCCCGCACTTCGGATTCGGTCGGGGAGTGTCCGTTCCGTGGGTCGGCCTCAATGCTCCTGGCCGGCTGTTCCTCTTCCTCTCGAACCGTCACCCCGCTTAGGAATCGTCCCTCCACCCTGCGCAGATGGCCCAGCTGATCCAGGACGGATAGCACCCGCGAGGCATCGTGGAAGTCGTCCCGCAGGAGACGGGACAACGGAGCCAATGCCGCGGTGGACTTCACGAACTGCGCGAAGAAGTACGGGTCCAAAACACCGAACTCCTTTCCGAACGTGAGCCGGACTTCGACGATTTGTCCCGTCGCGCGGCTCTCGAAGCGGCACGCGCCGCCGTGGAACCAGTAATGCCACTCCTGGTCGAGGCGATGGCCGCGAAGCCGCCGTCCCAGCAACCCTCGCAATTGGTCGGCCCATCCCGCGCGGGCACGACCCATGCCGAGTTCGAGGAGGTGATCGGCAGGCACGCCAAGGTGCTGGGCCAGCCGAGTGGCTAGCGTAGAAGCGGTCTGCCGGAAGAGGCGCAGGGCGGCGACAAACTCCGCCTCGTTCGCCAATACGTCCTTGGTCGAAATCACTTTGCTGACGGTGATCTGCTCAGTGTCGTGCGACCCTCCGCTCTCGAAGACCGCGAATTCGGGGAGTGCCGAAGCGAAGTATTCGACCCAGGACGACTTGGGGTCGGCCGGCGGCGGCGCAAATCCCACCGAAGGGAACCGGAGGACGACGTGCCGTTCATCCGTGACCAACTCGCGCAGGCGATCGGCGGCCGGGATGTCTGTCGCCGAAGCGCAGTCGATCCAGAAAGGTTCGCTCATCGCGTCACCGCCGATCCGTTGGGTGCAGAGGCCCCGCTCGGCTCGCGGGGACTACCAGCGCCACGTTTTTACAGGAAAAAGTGAGCGTAGGGGACCGTCGTCACCGTGGGATGGGCGAGGCGATGGCCCCAGCGTCCATCCTCGCCGTACGCCTCGCCGTGATCGGCCATGAACAGACAGAAACATTCGCCGCGCCGCCGCAGAGCTTCCACCAGCGGCGGCAATTGGCTATCGACGTAGGCCAGCGCCGCCGCCTGGGACGCTGGGCCGTCCTCCGCCGCGCCCGGCAGATAATGGGCGTGCGGCGGGTGCGTGGCCGACACGTTGATAAACAGCAGCAAGCGCTCGTCCCCAGCGAGCGTATCGAGCCAGGTGAGTGCCGCGACCACCTGCGCCGCGGTTGAATCGCGGGCCGCAACGCCCAGCGACGGATGCCAGACGCTCTCGGCGAAGAAATCCGGTAGCACGCAGCCCAGCGGGTTGCGTTTGTTGAAAAAGCCGACGCCGCCGACGCAGAAGGTGCGATAGCCCAGCCGCCGGAAGCCCGCGAGGATGTTGTCCACCCCCTCGAAGGTATACGTCTGCGGGCCGATGGTCAACGATCCCTCGAACTCCAGGGAGAACAGGCGCGGATGCTGCGCATCCTCCGGCGGCGTCGGCAAGAAGCCGTGAAAGAACGCCTGGTGCGCCGCCAGGGTGAAGGTTCCCGGCGTCTCGCGCAACTCCCATCCTGCAGCCGGCAACAACCGGGCGAGATGCGGCGTCGTTCCGTCTTCCAGGCAGCGGCGCGCGACATCGTAGCGCAGGCAATCGAACGTGACGAACAGCACGTTCGACCGACCGACTACCTGGTGCATGTCCATCGCCGCCATTTCCCGATTCACCGCGAAGAATTATCGTTTCGGCGCTTATGATGACCGCATCGGCATCCTTTCGCAAGCGGGCAGTCCTTCACCCAGCGCGACCCATTCCACCGTCCGCTCCGTATTATTCATCCAGCACAACTACAATTCCGAGGGTTCGTTCATGTCCGCACTCGATCCGCGTTACGCTGCCGCGGCCTGTCAGACCGATCTGCCCAACCCGCGCGACCGCCACGGCATCGCTGCCGCCGTCAATCACATGCTGGCCACCATCGACCGGGCCGTCCTCGGCTATGCTCCTTTTATGTCCGTGCGTCTCCTCGTGTTCCCGGAGTTCGCCCACGCCGCGCCGATCTATCCCACCGTCGAAGAGCTGCACGACCGCCTCGCCGTGCCGATCCCCAACGAGCACACCGAGCGCTACCATCGCAAGGCGCGCGAGCACGGCATCTTCATCCAGACCGGCAGCTTTCTCGAACGCGACGACCGCTATCCCGGCCACGTCTTCAACACGACCTGCCTCATCGGACCCGATGGCCTGCTGACGCGCTATCGCAAGGTGCATCCGTGGATTCCCTGGGAGATCCACACCAGCCCGCACGATCTGCCGGACTACCGCGAACCGCTGTTTCCCGTGGCCGACACCGAGATCGGCCGCCTCGGCGCGGCGACCTGTTACGACTGGTTGTTCCCCGAGGCGATTCGTCAACTCGCCCTCGCCGGGGCCGAGGTGCTGATCCGCGTGTCGGCGTACATGGACCCGTGGGGCGCGACGCCGCCGATGGATTGGTGGACGCTCGTCAACCGCTGCCGAGCGCTCGAGAACCTCGCTTACGTCGTCGCCGCCAACCAGGGGGCGAGCGCGGATCATTACCCGCCGTTCAGCTGGCCCGGCGGCAGCATGATCGTCGATTACGACGGTCGCCTTCTCAGCCAGGCCGACCCCGGACCCGGCGAGAAGATCGTCGTCGGCCCCATCGACCTCGCCGCCCTGCGCGCCGAGCGCGAACGGCGTCGCGGTCATCATATGCTGGCGCATTTGCGCATGGAAGCGTACCGGGCTTATGGACAATCGGTGTATCCGGGCGGGCTGATCGAGGGCCGGCGACCGCCGACGCTGGAAGGCAACGAGCAGGCGATCGCCGCCGGCCGGGAGCGCCTCAGCCGTTTGCAGCGACCGCCCAAGGGAGGAGATGCACCATGAGCAAGCAACGCGCCACCTGGTATGTGGGGATCGTCCTGCTTTTGCTGCTGATGATGGTGGGGCTGTGGGCATGGCCGCATCATCGAGAGACAGGCTCGAACAAGATCGCCGTCGTTGCCGTGGAGGTGAAGCCGGCTGCTCTCCATGCGAACAACCGCGGTATCGCTCTCATGGAGCAATTCCACACCGAAAACGCGATCTTGGAATTCGAAGAGGCCGTTCACCAGGCGCCCGACTGGCTACCGGCGCGGATCAACCTGGGCATTGCGCTGTTGAATACGGCTTCCGCTGATGCCTCTCGTGAACGCCCCTGCCGGATTCTCTTCGAGAAGATCTTGCGACAAGAGCCGGACAACCCACATGCCCATTTCTGCCTCGGCCTACTGCTGATGTACCAGAAGGACGACAGCGAGTCCGTCCGGCATTTCGAGGCCGTTCTTCAGAGAGATCCTGACGACGCCTACTCCTGGTACCGGCTCGGCACGCTCAAGCCTGCTGGTAGCGAGGAACAAACGCGATGTTTCCGCGAGGCCATAAAGCGGAATCGGCACTTGAGCGGCGCGCTCTTCGGGCTATTCAGCAATCTCCGCCTCCAGTCTCCCCAGGAAGCGGAAAGATTAATCGAGAAATTCAAGGCCTTGCAAGAAGCAGACTGGGAAAGTCGTGCCGGGACTTCTCGCTATGGCGAAATGGGACCATACGCCGAGGTGATCGCTCATCGAGGCGATCCGTGTGCCCCGCCGCGAATTGGACCGCTGCCCCGCTTTCATTCCGGCTCATTAAACGTGCAGCTTGCCGCCGGCGCGCGCTGGGTCAGTTCGTCAGACTTGGGTCTATCCGACGTGGACGAGGTGCGCCGCCTGGTGCGGGCGCGCTTCGGCGCGACGATGGCGGTGCTGGATTACAACCACGACCACAACCTCGACCTGTTCTTGGCCGGCGCCGTTGTCGAGAAAGGGCGAATGCGGGATCTCTTGCTGCGCAACGACGGCGACGGACGTTTTACCGACGTGACGGCGGAGGCAGGCCTGGCCGAGCCGCGTCCGACGCTCGGCTGCGTCGTGGCCGACTTCGACAACGACGGCCATCCCGACCTGCTGCTCACCGGCGTCGGTGTGCAAAAACTCTTTCGCAACACCGGCAAGGGTGTCTTCGAGGACGTCACCGTGAAGGCGGGACTTGACAAGCTCACGTCCGTCTGTCTCGGCGCGGCCTTCGTCGATCTCGATCACGACGGCGTGCGCGATTTGTTGATCTGCGAATACGCGGCCACGGCTCGTCAGGCAGTGGACGCCCTCAAGGGCGCGCGGAATGCGGGCGGCCTGGCCGTGTTTCTCAATGTCGGCACCGCGCCGGAGGTCAAACAGGACGCGAGACGGCCCGCCCTGAGCTGCGCCTTTCGACGAAGGACAGACGTGCCGGGATTGAACGGTGAAATAGCCGGCTTGACCAATCTGGCGGTGTCCGACCTGGACGGCGACGACGACCTCGATTTGCTGCTTCTCACCGACCAAGACTCACCCACCGTTCGGTTGAACGACCGTCTGCTCCGTTTCCGCCGCGCGCCGCAACCGCCGTCCACCGCGCCCGCCGGCGTTTGGAATGGCGCTCTGGTTCTCGATGCCGACCATGATGGCCGTTCCAATCTGCTCCTGATCGGCGCTCACCAATCTCCGCGCTTGCTCCTTCAGCGCACGCCGCAGGCGGATGAGGATGGGAGTCCGTGGTTCACGTCTCGGCCCACCAACGCCTCGCCGTTGCGACAGGCGGTCGCCGTCGATCTCGACCTGGACAGCTGGACCGACGCGGTCGGCCTCACCGCAGACGGTGCGCCGGTGCTGCTGCACAACGTAGGAGGTTGGCTGACAACGGAAGAGGACATCTTCGCCGGCGATCGACCGCGTGATGTCATCGGCGTGACAGTTTGCGACATCCACGGCAAGGAACGTCCCGATGTGATAATCTGGTCGGAAACGGAGGGTTTGTGGGTGTACGAAAACAAGCACAATAACAACAACGCCCTCCATGTGGAATTGACCTGCACGAAACAGCGCGATCATGCCGGACAGGTGCGCTGCAGCGCGGACGGCTTTGGGACGCGCGTGATGGTCCACGCGGGGGCGGTTTACGCGGGCCAGGAATGGACGACGCTGTCGGCTGGACTCGGCCAATCGTGGCAACCGTTGCTGCTGGGCATGGAGCGGGAGTCCTTCGCCGACGCGGTTCGCCTGCGCTGGCCGGACGGCACTCGGCAAGCGGAACAAGCCTTGCTCGCAGGCCGATTGAACATCATCGAGCGGCAGCAACGGAGAATCTCCTGGTAGGATACGTTCGCAACGACGGAATCATTTTTCTTTTTCCGCGAGGGACCAGTCATGACCGACGAACGTTTTTCTCCGGGACGCGAGGGCGTGCCTCCGCCGTCCGCGGTGACCCAGCAGCCGCCGCTGACCACGGCGCAAGCTGTAGCGAGTGCGCGGGCACGGCAGTGGGGCCTATGGACCATCATCCTTGTTCTGCTCGTGGTGGCGGGCGGCGCGGGAGCGTGGTGGTGGACCCGCCGGCCAGTGGATTGGGAAGCCGTCCACGCGCAGAACAACTACGCTATCTCCGTCATGGAAGGCTACCATTATCCGGAGGCGATCCCGGAGTTCGAGAAGGTGGTGAAGATGGCGCCAGACTGGCTGCCCGGCCGCATCAACCTCGGCATCGCCATGCTCAACGCCAGCGCCAGCGACCCCAAGTGGATTGCTCCGTGCAAGTCCACCTTCGAGGAAGTGCTTCGACGCGACCCGGACAATCCGAACGCGCATTTCTGTCTGGGCATGCTGCTGCGTTACCAAAAGGAGGGTGCGGAAGCGGCCAAACATTACGAGGCGGTGGTAAAGAAGGTTCCCGATGACGCGTATGCCTGGTACTGGCTCGGCTCTCTGAAACCGCAGGGCAGCGACGAGCAAACGGAATGTTTTCAAAAAGCGCTCAAACTCAATCGACACCTGAACGGTGCCCTTTACAATCTGTTCATCAACACGCGGAATAAGGATCCGAAAGCCGCGGATGCCTTGATGGCCGAACACGAAGCCCTCAAGGCGGCGAATTGGTTGAACGTCTCCGATGTCAAATACAGTCAGATGGGGCCGCTGGCCGAAGTCATCGGTCGAACCGGCGATCCACTGGTGTCGCCGCGCACAGGCCCACTGCCGCTGTTCCAGCCCCGCGAGGGGTTGAAAGTGAAACTCGCCCCTGATGCCCGCTGGACGAAATCGTCCGAGGATCTCCTGGTTTTAGGTGCGAGTACGATGGGTTTGCTGGGTTCATCCCTCGGACAAGGTCCATTTCTTGCTGCCTCCGCACTTCTTCCTGGAAGACCCGATGCGATCAGTGAGGTGCGCCGCCTGGTGCGCCAGCGCTTCGGCGCTACGATGGTTGTGCTGGATTACAACGGTGATCGCAAACCCGACCTATTCCTGGCGGGGGCGGTAGTAGAGAAAGGCAAAGTGCGCGATCTGCTGTTGCGTAACGATGGATTCGGCCATTTCACCGACGTGACGGCGGAGGCGGGCCTGGCCGAATCCCGGCCGACGCTCGGTTGCGTCGTGGCCGACTTCGACAACGACGGCCATCCCGACCTGCTGCTCACCGGCGCGGGTGTGCAAAAACTCTTTCGCAATACCGGCAAGGGCGCCTTCGAGGACGTCAGCGCGAAAGCGACGCTCGACAAGGTGACTGCTGTCTGCCTGGGTGCGGCCTTCCTCGACCTCGATCAGGACAGCGATCTGGATTTGCTGCTCTGCGAGTTCGCCCGCAACGCGGAAGAGGCGGTCAAGCTACTTAAGGACGAGAAGGTCGAACCATCGGGAGGCCTAGCGGTTTTCCTCCATGTGGGCGAGGCGCCGGAGGCACGACAGCCCTTCGATGCGCCGCTGCCGCTCGTTTGCAAGTTCAAGAAAGCGGCGCTGTCCGAACTGCAAGGACCGGCTGCGGCCGTCGTCGGGGTGGCGGCCAGTGACCGAGACGGCGACCGCGACCTCGATTTGCTTGTCCTCGCCAACGAGGCTGTCCCGGCGGCCGTCACGAACGATCGTCTCTTGAAATTCCGCCGCGCCGAACTGCCGGAAAAGCTCTTGGCGCCGGCGAAGTGGAACGGGACGCTGGTCCTCGATGCCGATCATGACGGCCGTTCGGATCTGGTGTTGCTTTCCGACGGCGAAAGACCGCGCCTGCTGCTCAACCGTGCTCCGCCCGGCGAATCGTCGCCGGCCGACTGGTTCGAGGCGGCCGAGACGGACTCGCCCCGACTGCGCCAGGCGGTGGCCATCGATCTGAACCTGGATAGCTGGACCGATGTGGTGGGACTCAGCAGCGAGGGCGTGCCGGTCCTGCTGTTCAACGAAGGCGGCAAGTTGGCACAGCGGGCGGAGGCGTTTGGACGCGATGCCGACTGGCCGCGCGACCTCATTGGCTTGACTCTCTGCCCCATCAAGGGCGATGGCCCTCCCGATCTGTTCGTGTGGTCGGAGGAGAAGGGGTTGCAGCTGTACGACAATCGCGGCAACGGCGGCAACGGCGTCCACGTCGAACTGTTCGGCCGCAACTCGATCGACGGACAGAATCGACTGCGCTGCAACGCCGACGGCATCGGCGTCTGGGCCGTCGCCCTGAGCGGCGATTTGTGGGCTGGCCAGGAGAACACGACCCTCAGCGCCGGACTCGGCCAGTCGCGGCAGCCGCTGCTGTTCGGTATCGCCCGGCATCCAGGCATCGAGGCGCTGCGGCTACGCTGGCCCGACGGCACGCTGCAAGCCGAGCCGGACATCAACGACCCCAACGCGCCGCGCAACCTTCGCCCGGGCAAACTTCACACGCTCCTCCAGCGCAATCGAATGCCCGGCTCCTGCCCCATCCTGTTCGCCTGGGACGGCAAGCGCTTTGCCTTCGTCAACGACTTCCTCGGCGCAGGCTCCATCGGCGAGATTGGACCCGATGGCACCTGCCGGCCGCCCCGGCCGGAGGAGTCCGTCAAGATCGAGTCCGAGCAACTGGTGACGCGCGAGGGTCAGTACGTCCTCAAGATCACCGAGCCGATGGACGAGACGACGTATCTCGACCGTCTACAACTGGTGGTTGTCGATTCGCCGCCGGGCGTGCGTGTCTACCCGGACGAGCGTTTCGTCACGACCGGACCACCGCCGAGTCAGGAACTCGTCGCTTTCAGCAAGGAGGTTTTTCCCGTTGCGGCGCGCGATCACCGTGGCCGCGATGTGACCGAGACGCTGCGGCGCTGGGACCGCGTCCCCGTCGATGATTTCGCCAAACGCACGTGGACCGGCTTCGCCGAGGAGCACAGCGTCGAACTGGATTTCGGCGATCGGCTGGCGGCGTTCGGGCCGCGCGATCGGCTGTATTTGTGCCTGGCCGGCTGGACCGAGTATCCGTTCCCCGAATCGAGTTGGGCGGCGCATCAGGCCGGCATCACCCAACGCTGGCCGGTCCTGGAGCGGCAGGACGAATCGGGACAGTGGCGCTCGCTGGGCGAGGCCGGTTTCCCGGCCGGGCTGCCGCGCATGATGTTGCTGGACGTGACGGGCAAGCTAACCGGCCCGCACTGCCGGCTGCGTCTGCGGACCAACATGCACATTTGTTGGGACCAGGTTTTCGTGGCCGCGGACGTGAGCGAGCCGCGCGCGATCTGCCTCGATGTCCACAACGCGACGCTGGAGCCGGGCCGCCTCGTCCGCGAACATTCGCCCGACGGCCGCGCTCCCGCCCTCTACGACTATCACCGGCATGAGGACGTGCCGCTGGTACGGCAGTCGGGCCGCCTGACGCGCTTCGGCGAGGTGACGGAGTTGCTGCGCCGGCGCGACGATCGTTTTGTGATCTTCGGACCCGGCGATGACCTGACCGTGCGCTTCGACGCCGCCGCGCTGCCGCCGCCGCCCTCGGGTTGGAAGCGAAGTTTCGTCCTGCGAACGGCCGGCTACTGCAAGGACACGGCACTGTCCACAGCGCACGGCGCAACCGTCGAACCGCTGCCCTTCCAGGCCATGCGCAATTATCCGTGGGAACCGGACGAGCGCTATCCGAACGATCCGCTGCACCTCGATTACTTGCGACGTTATTTGACGCGCGAGGTCCAGGCGGATTCCGCGCCCGTGCGTCGAGGGCGCTGAGCAGGCGGCGTTCGGCGAGCGCCGCTCACTTGTCGAGCAGGTGGACGCGCTGGGGATCGTTCGTCCAGTTGTACTTGTGGGCGAACTCCTCAGGCGTCAGCATCTCCTGCCCCTGTTCGGTCTGCACGATGTAGACGAGATCCTTGTCGATGCGCGGCGTGCCACGGAAATGGCCGTCGGCGCCGACAGCCAGCGCCGTGTAGGGACCGAGGATCAATAAACGAGCGCGCGGCCGACCGGTCGCCGCTTCCCAAACCAGGACCGCTCCGTCCGTCCCGGCGGTGGCCAACAGCGCGCTGTCCGCGGACCAGGCGTGGTGCCATACTCCGCTGTCGCGCGCCAGAGGGAGCGTGCGAACCCATCGGCCGATCGAACAGTTCCAAAGCTTGACGGCGGCATCGAGTCCGGTCGAAGCCAGCCATCTGCCGTTGGGCGACCATGTCGCGTCACGTAACTCAATGGTGTGTTCCGTGAGCAAGGAGATCGGCTCCCCGGTGGCCGCGTCCCACAAGCGCACCGCTGGGCCGCAGCACGTGGCCAAGGTCTTCCCGTCGGGCGACCAGGCCACCTCGGTTCGGTTGGAAAAGTAAAACTCCGCGTTGAGGGTGTAGGCCGATTTGCCGGCGGCAACGTCCCAAACGCGCACCGAGCCGGCGATGCAGGAGGAGGCCAGTCGCTTACTGTCCGGCGACCAAGCGAGAGACAACAGATGCGCCTGACCATTATGCAACAGCTGGGGCAAGGGTTCGTTCGTTTTCGCATCCCACAACTGGATGAATCCTCCCTGCGTGGCGGAGGCGAGAATCTTGCCGTCGGGCGACCAGGCGATACGATTGTGCCACGCGGCGGGATCTTTGACCGTGGGTAGTTTCTTGCCCGAAGACACGTCCCACCGCTGCAAGCCCTTGAAAAGCCATGCTCCCGCCACTAACTGTTTGCCATCGGGAGACCAGGCCAACGCCCATACCCCTCCCTCCGCGGCCAGGGAGCGTTTTAACTCGCCCGAGGCGACATCCCAGAGTTGAACGAACTTGTCCGCGCCGCACGCGAGCGTCTTGCCGTCGGGAGACCAGGCCACCCGTTTTCCGTCCCCGTTATAGGGCGGGGGCGGTTTGCCGCCGCGAAAGATCATTCGCGGTTGCCCCTCGGGAATGTCCCACAATCGCAACCCATCTTGGCCGCCGGACGCCAGTTCCTTGCCGTCGGGAGACCAAGCCACCGTGTCAACCCCGCCGCTATGTCCCCGGAGCGTGCGCAGCATCCGGCCCGATTTCGCATCCCACAGGCGCAGCGTGCCGTCGCCGCTGCCGGAGGCCAGCAGCCGACCATCGCGCGACCAGTTTAGGGTCAAGACCCCGCCACCGTGGCCAACAAAGGCGCGGAGCAATTGTCCATTCGCGGCATCAACGAGGCGGATTGTGCCATCCAGGCCGGCAAGGGCCAGATATTTGCCGTCCGGACTCCATTCCAGGCAATACACCCAGCTCCGGCAATCGCGCGTCTCGATCGTCCAGCCGCGGACACCGTCGAGCATCGGGGGCCGGCTCACCAAGGCGAGTGGGCTGAGCGGCTCGCCTTCCTTCCAATCGAGGGGCTGTGGCGCGATGCCGCCGGGCAGCGTTTCCCTCGCGTCCTCTTCCGGCTTAGCCGGCTCCTGCGCCGTCGTGTCCTTCCTGCCGCGCAAGACGATGGCGAGGCCGAAGAGACAGCACAACACGGCCGCCACAACCAGTGCCCACTTCCAACGCGGCAAGCTCCGCCGCCGCACGGCCGCCATCGGGATGGCGGCGGGCGCCGCCGGCACCGCCATCGGCAAAGCTTCCGTCTGCTGCTGTCGATTCGCCTCGGCCGACCCGACCCCCGACTCTCCTGCCGTCGTCGCCATCGAATCCACCACGAGATTGAACGACAGCGATGCCTCTCCCCCTTGCGAATTCTCTTCCTCCGCTGTCCGCATCCGCGGCGCCGCTCCGCCTCCGCAATAAGGCAACAGCGCCGCCGCGGCCTCGGCCGGCGTCTGGTAGCGCGCTTCGCGCGGCTTGGCCATCATCTTCCTCACCACCAACGCCAATCCCAAAGGCACCTCCGGCCGATGCGCCTCCACGGGGAGCGGCTCGATCTCCTTGTGTCGAAACAGTTTCTCCATGAACGAGCCGCCCGGAAAGGGAACCTTGCCCGTCAGCAGCACGTACAAAGTGCAGCCCAGGCTGTAGATGTCGGCGCGAATGTCGGCGCCGTGCGGATCGATCGCCTGCTCCGGCGCCATGAAGTCCAGCGTGCCCATCACCGTTCCGTAATGCGTCAACGGCTCCGTCGAGTGACTGTTCTCCCCATGACTGAGTCGGGCCAGGCCGAGGTCCAGTACCTTGACCACGCCGCCTTTTGTGGTCAGCAGCAGATTGGCCGGCTTGATGTCCCGATGCACCAACCCCTGCTCGTGGGCGTGCTGCAAGCCCAGCGCCGCCCGCCGGGCGTAATCGCACGCCGCAGCCGGCGGCAACGGGCCTTGCTGGCGGACCAATTTGGACAGGTCGGCCCCCTCGACGTACTCCATAACGAAGAAGAAACGGTCGCCGATCCGGTCGGCGTCGTAGGCCAGCACGATGTTGGGATGCGACAAGCGTGCCGCCGCCTGAATCTCGCGCAGGAAGCGGCGCGCGTCGTCGGCCCCGGTCAACCGTTCGGCGCGGATGACTTTCAGGGCAACAACGCGATCCATGAGTTTGTGCCGGGCCTTGAAGACGGCGCCCATGCCGCCCTCGCCGAGTCGTTCGAGCAGCAGATAGGGACCGAGAATCAGTTCGTCGGCCTTGTCCTGGAAGAGCCGATTGACCTGGTAAGGAGTGAGCCAGCCGCGCTGGATGAGTTCGCCGGCGAACGCGCGGGGTTCGGGAAATTGGGCCGCCAAGTCGCGGGCACATTCGTCCAGTTGCGACGGCGAGAGAATTCCGCTGGTACGGACGCGATCGAGCAGGCGATACGCAGTGTCCAGGGGCATGGCGAGTTCGCCGCGGCCTGAAAGGTCATCGCCGGGCGATCCTTCCCCTCATGGCCGGCCTTGGAATCACGGGCGACTTTGAATGACTTGTAAAGCGTACCTCCTCCAAAAGCCTCGTGCAACGATTATCCACCCGGAGAAATCCCCAATCCCGCGACTTCCTGCAACCTGCCGTTGCTCCGACGAGTAGAACTTCTATTCGGCGTCGCGGCCGAGGAGTGCGAGCGTCTCGGACGTGGCTTTACCTTCCCGAACGACTCCGTTACTCTAACAAACATTCCGCATCTTCGATCCGGCCCGCGCCCGCGCTGGACTGTCAACAATGTAAGGATCGCATGGCCGAGCAGTACATTTACACCATCGAAAATCTGACCAAGACCTACGCCAAGCGCGAGGTGCTCAAGAACATCTGGCTGGCGTTCTATCCAGGTGCCAAGATCGGCGTCATCGGCAGCAACGGGGCCGGCAAAAGCAGCCTGCTGCGCATCATGGCCCAGGAAGACAAGGACTTCCTCGGCTCCGCGCGCCTGACGCCCGGCTTCAGCGTCGGTTTCGTGCCGCAGGAGCCGCGCCTCGACGAATCCACCGATGTGCGCGGCAACCTCGAACAGGCCGTCGCTCCCGTCCGCGCCCTGTTACAACGCAGCGAAGAACTCGGTATGAAGTTTGGCGAGGCGCTGTCCGACGACGAGATGGAAAAGGTTCAAAACGAGTTCGACCGCGTGCAGGACGCCATCAACGCGATCAACGGCTGGGATCTTGATCGCCAGCTCGAAATCGCCATGGACGCCATGCGCCTGCCGCCCGGCGACGCCCAACCGCGCACCCTCTCCGGCGGCGAACGGCGGCGCGTGGCGCTGTGCAAGGTGCTGTTGCAGCGGCCCGACCTACTGCTCCTGGACGAGCCGACCAACCATCTCGACGCCGAGTCGGTGGCGTGGCTGGAACGTCATTTGCAGGAATATCAGGGCACCGTTGTGGCCGTAACGCACGATCGCTATTTCCTCGACAACGTGGCCCAGTGGATTCTGGAACTGGATCGCGGCCACGGTATTCCCTGGAAGGGCAATTACTCATCGTGGCTGGATCAGAAGCAGGCCCGGCTGGCCAAGGAGGAGAAGCAGGAGTCGGCGCGCCGCAAGGCGCTGACCCGCGAGTTGGAGTGGGCGAAGATGGCCCCGCGCGCCCGTGTCGCCAAGAGCAAGGCCCGCCTCAGCGCCTACGAAAAATTAGCGGCCCAGGAATACGAAGAACGAGAAGACGAGTTGGTCCTGCAAGTGCCGCCGGGTCCGCACCTCGGCGACGTGGTGGTGCGGGCCGAGAACGTCCGCAAGGGCTACGGCGACAACCTGCTGATGGAGGACATGAACTTCGATCTGCCGCGCGGCGGCATCGTCGGGATCATCGGTCCCAACGGCGCCGGCAAAACGACGCTGTTCCGCATGATCGTCGCTCAGGAGAAGCCGGACGGCGGCGCGCTGCGCGTCGGCGATACGGTGGTGCCGGCCTACGTCGATCAGAACCGCGACACGCTGGACGATAGCAAGACCGTCTTCGAGGAGATCACCGGCGGCGTCGATCATCTGATGCTCGGCAAGCGGCGCGTGGCCTCGCGCGGCTACGTTTCGCGCTTCAATTTCAAGGGGCCGGACCAGCAGCGCAAGGTCGGCGAGTTGTCCGGCGGCGAACGCAACCGCGTCCATTTGGCGAAGCTGTTGCGTCGCGGCGGCAACCTGCTGCTGCTCGACGAGCCGACGAATGACCTCGACGTGGACACGCTGCGGGCGTTAGAAGAGGGGTTATTGAACTTCGGCGGCTGCGCCGTCGTCATCAGCCACGATCGCTGGTTTTTGGACCGCATCGCCACGCACATACTCGCCTTCGAGGGCGACAGCAAAACCGTGTGGTGCGAGGGCAATTATCAGACCTACGAGGCGCAGCGCAAACAGCGGCTAGGGCAGGAAGCCGATCAGCCGCACAGGATTCGTTACAAGAAGCTGCATCAGTAATTACGAGGAGCCGGACGTGTCGTTCACGTTGGACCCTAACATCGCCAACTTGGAAACGGTTGGCGAATTGTTGGAGCATCTCGGCGACATCCCAGCGCACCGTGTGCTCTGGAAGCCGTACCCCGGCACCGCCACCGAACGAGACGTGATCGCAGTGGAAGGAGCGTTGAAGAAACGGCTGTGCGAATTGGTCGATGGCACTCTCATAGAGAAGGCTGCTGGATTCTATGAATCGCGGGTCGGCGGTATTGTTACCCACTTTATCGAGCGATACGTGGAGCAGCACGATTTAGGGGCTTCTTTTGGTCCCGATGCGCCTTGGCGAATTCTTCCTCGGCGAGTGCGGATGCCGGACTTCTCATTTGTCTCCTGGGAAAAGATGCCAAATCGCGAGCTTTCTCCTGAATCCATCACGAGCCTAATTCCCGATCTGGTTGGAGAAGTGGTGAACATCGACAATTCCCGCCGCGAGATGGAATGGAAGCGCCGCGATTATTTTCAAGGCGGAGTACGCCTAGCCTGGGAAATCAATCCTCGAACGCAGTCCGCTGGCGTGTACACCAGCCCCGATCAGTTCCAGGAGATCGACCTCAACGGCTCGCTCGATGGCGGCGACGTGCTACCTGGTTTCACTCTCTCCTTGCGGCGATTGTTCGACCGCGCCGGCCGGCAGCACGGCGCCTGAGACTGGGAGACCATCCCATGATGGAGTTGGTTGAGGTCACGAAGGTCTACAACACGGGCCGGACGCCCGTGCATGCGGTGCGCGGCGTCAGCCTGACCATCCCCGCCGGCGAGTTCGTGTCCATTATGGGACCAAGCGGCTCCGGAAAATCTACTTTGATGCACCTCCTCGGCGCCCTCGACACGCCGACCAGCGGCCGAGCGCTGTTCCAGGGCAAGGATCTGAAAGTCCTATCGGATCGGGAGCGCTCGCGTTTTCGCCGTACCAAGATCGGCTTTGTCTTTCAATTCTTTAACTTGCTGCCGACGCTGACGGCCGCGGAGAACGTGGCCCTGCCGCTGTTTCTCGATGGGCATGCGCGCGGACGAGCGCTGAAACAGGCTACCGCCGCCCTGGAGCGCGTCGGGCTGGGGCATCGCGCCGAACATCATCCGGAGGAGATGTCCGGCGGCGAGATGCAGCGCGTGGCCGTCGCGCGCGCCCTGGTCATGGAGCCGGAAGCGGTCCTCTGCGACGAGCCGACCGGCAATCTCGATTCGGCCAACAGCCGCGAGATCCTCAAGCTGCTGCGCAGCCTGCCGGAATCGGGCCGGCGAAGCGTCGTCATGGTGACGCACGATCCGCACGCCGCCGCCTACGCCGATCGTCTCGTGAATATCCACGACGGCCGCGTCGCGGGCATCGACGAGTTGGCCCGCAACGGTCGGATGGCGTCCGACGAGCGGTTCACGTCCGTGCCGTCTTCCGCCTTCCATCCTCGTTGATCCGGGTTTGCCATGATCGCACTGCACCGCAGTTTGAGCGTTGGTTATCTGCGGCTGCACCCAACGCGCGCGGTGCTGATCGTGCTGAGCATTTCGCTGGGCGTGGCCACCCTCGTCGCCACGCGCCTGCTCAACCAGAGCATCAACCGGGAAGCGCCGGAGGCCGTCAACCCGCTGGCCAAGATCGCCGACCTCGTCGTCATGAACGCGCAGACCGGCGTGCCGCGCGATCTGGCCGGCGAGATCAAGACGGCTGCCATCCCCGGCGTACGCGATACCGAGGCCGTTGTCCTCGGCCGGATCACCCTGCCGCAGCTCGACAAGAGCGGTCGCTCCGTCTGGCTGTTCGGATTGGATTTCGCCAAGCACGCCACGGGACGCGACGGGGAGCGTGGGAACGAGGAGTTCGAGATCCACTGGGTCAAGGATCCCACCGAGGTCGGCGGGGTGTCGCTCTTCCTCTGGGAGAAGATGCGCGGACGCATCCCGGTACTGATGGGCGACCAACTCGCGAAGGATCTGGAGCAGAAGCTGCCCGATAACGACCAGCAATTTCAAGCGCTGGCGGCCAGCAAGAGAAGCGCCTTGACACTGTTCGGGACGGTTCGCTTCAAGGATCTGGCCGCGCTGAAGGACGGCAACTTCGTGGTCATGGATGTCGGCGACGCCGCTGGCCTGATTTTTCCGCAGCGCAAACAGAACGTCAGCCAGATCAACGTCCGCGTCGAGCCGGGAGCGGACAAACAGCAAGTGCGGCAGCGCTTGAAGGAGTACGTCGGCGATCGCGCCGAGGTGCGCACGCTGGAATCGAATTACGAGGCGGTGCGCGACGTGACCGGCGGACTGGAATTGGGCTTCGACATCGGCGGGGCCATCGCGCTGGTGGTCGGGCTGTTCCTGGTCTACAACGTGCTGTCGGTCAGCGTGGCGGAGCGTCGGCACGACATCGGCATCTTGCGCTCGGTGGGGGCGACGCGCGGCCAAATCGCCGGATTGTTTCTGGGCGAGGCGGCCTTGCTGGGGCTGGTCGGCGCGGCGCTGGGATTGCCGTTGGGATGGGGGATCGGCTGGTTGGCGCTGCATCCGCTGCTGCGCTTTTTGAGTGACGTGTTCGTGCCGATGGGCGGCGCCACTCTGACGCTGGCGCCGACGCTGATGCTGACGGCGACGGCTTCCGGCGTCGGCACGGCCATGCTGGCGGCGCTGCTCCCGGCGTTACAGGCAGCTTCCGAGGAGCCGGCCGCGGCGGTCCGCCGCGTGCCGCAGACCGGCCGATTCCGCCATCGCCTTCTGCATGTGTCCGGCCTTCTGCTGTGCGCGCTGGCCGGCATCGCCTGTGTCCTTGGCCGCGATCATCTGCCGCGTCGGGTCGGCGTCTTCGCCGGGGCGGTGCTGTTGTTCAACGGCGGACAAGCCTTCATCCCCCTGGCGACCGAGGTGATGGGCCAGCTGCTGCGGCCGCTGGTGCGCGTCTTGTTCGGCCTGGAAACCCGGCTCGCCGCCGACAATCTCGTCCGCAGTCCCGGACGCACCGGCATCGTCATCGCCGCCCTCGCCTCCACCGCCGGACTTGTCTTCGGCTTGTCTGGCTTCATTCACAGCACCAAGGAAACCGTCTACAACTGGATCGACGACCGCGTCGCCGCCGACCTGTTTCTGACCTGCGGCGGCTCCCTCGACTCGGCCAGCCTGACCCAGCCGATGGACGCGCACTTGCGCGACAAGATCACTTCGCTGCCGGAGGTCGAGGCGGCCGTCGGCGTACGCTTCCACGTCCTCGATTTCCGCCAGCGCATCATCTTCCTGCTGGCCGTGGACACCCACGCTTTCGCCGACGACAGTTCGCGCTCCATCGCCCGCAACCTCGGCAAATATCCACGCCTGCGCGACGGAGGCACGACGCTCGTTTCGGAGAACTTCGCCGCTCTGTACGGGGTTCGTCCGGGCGACCACATCACGGTGCGCGGCCGCGACGGTCCGCTGTCGCTGGAGGTATTGGGCACGATGGTCGATTACACCTGGAACCGGGGCACAATCCTGGTCGATCGCACCTGGTTCAGCAAAGTGTTCGGCGACGATCTGGTGGACATCTGGGACGTCTATCTGCGTCCCGGCGCGGAGCCGACGGCGGTGCGCGACGAGATCCAGACGCGCTGGGGCCAGCAGGAAGCGCTGTACGCGGCGACGCGGGCGCAGATGCACAAGAGCATCGAGGAAGGCATCGACCGCATTTATCTGCTGGGTTACGCGCAGTTCTTCATCGTCGGCCTGGTGACGCTGCTCGGCGTGGTCAGCGCCCTGTTCATCTCGGTATTGCAGCGCCGCCGTGAACTGGGTTTGCTGCGGGCCGTGGGCGCGTCGCGCGGCCAGGTGTTCGGCACCGTCCTCGCCGAGGCGGCCCTAATGGGGTGGTTCGGCGCCCTCATCGGCTTCCTGTTCGGCGTGTTCATCGAATGGTACGTGATTCGTCTGATTTTGTTCGACGAAGCCGGCTTCGTCTTCCCGCTATTGGTGCCGTGGAAGCCGGCGGCAGTCGTCTTCAGCCTGGCGGTGGTGCTGGCGGCGCTGGTCGGTCTGTGGCCGGCGTATCACGCCACGCGCTTGCGCATCGCCGAGGCCATCGCCTATGAATGACCCTGATTTCCTTGAGCGCCGGCCGCCCTCGTCGTACACTGAAATAGACGAGCTGGACGATACCCTCCCGCTCGCGGCGGGTTTATACGAAGGTGGCCCACCACACTCCGCAGCGTTTCATTGATTGGGAATGACGCCATGATGATTGTTCCTCACGTCGCTCCGCGTAGGCCGTGCGGCCCGCGCTTCGCGCTCGCGCTGGTACTTGGTCTTTCCGGCCTGTCGCCGCTTTACGCCGAGAGCCGGGCGGCCGCGCTCGACAAGCCGGTGCCGCAGAGCGTGCAGGATTTGCGGGTCATTCAGGAGCGCGTCAAGAAAGTGGTGACCAAGGTGACGCCGGCCACGGTCGGCATCCGCTGGGGCAACTCCGCCGGCAGTGGCGTCGTCGTCAGCAAGGACGGCTATGTCTTGACGGCCGGACACATCAGCGGCGAGCCGGATCGCACCATGACGCTGATTTTCCCCGACGGCAAGCGTGTCAAGGCCAAGACGCTCGGCTCCAAGCGCGACATCGACAGCGGTATGTTGAAAATCACCGACAAGGGCGATTGGCCGTTCGTCGAGATGGGCGATTCCTCGAAGCTGAAAAAAGGCGATTGGTGCCTGGCGCTGGGGCATCCCGACGGCTACAAGCCCGGCCGTTCGCCGGTCCTTCGTCTGGGCCGCGTACTGAACCGCACCGAGCGAACCGTTCGCACCGATTGCGCCCTCGTCGGCGGCGATTCCGGCGGGCCGCTGTTCGACCTTGACGGCAAGGTCATCGGCATCCACAGCCGCATCGGCTCCGGGCTGGCGTTCAACATCCACGTTCCGGTGGACACCTACCGCGCCACTTGGGACCGCCTGGTTAAAGGCGATGTCTGGGGCGGCGGACCCACCGGACCGTACATCGGGGTCCATCTCGACCCCGACGCCAAGGAGTGTCAGATCGCCGAGGTCGAGAAGGGTTCGCCGGCGGAGAAGGCCGGCTTGAAGAAAGACGATATCGTGCTGCGCTGCGGCAAGAAAAAGATCGCCGACCTGGAAGACTTGATTTCGCTCATCCGTAATCACAAGCCGGGCGACGAACTGCCCATCGAAGTACGGCGCGGGACGGAGGTTATCAACCTTAAAGTGGTCGTCGGAAAACGAGACAGCTAACACGCCATCCGCCAGGAGTTCATCCCCATGTCGATCCGGGGTCTTTCGTTGATTGCCGTTTGTGTGGTTCTGTCTTGGACGACGGTGGCGCAGGCCCAGCGCGGCCGACGCGAAGCGGAAGTCGCGACCAAGACCACGCCGGAGTTTCGGGCGGCGTTCCGCGACGTGGTCGCCGCCCCGGCGCGCGGCACGGTGCGCGTTCGCTGCGACGATAAAGAAACAGCCCTGGGCGCCGTCGTCGGCGCGG
The DNA here is from genome assembly GCA_036557825.1 of Gemmataceae bacterium. Taxonomy (GTDB): domain Bacteria; phylum Planctomycetota; class Planctomycetia; order Gemmatales; family Gemmataceae; genus JAJPHU01. Next base: position 9,641 of record DATBGU010000075.1, on the reverse strand, counting down.
ACGGATGGATCCTCACCAAGGCCAGCGAGCTGAAGGGCGAGATCGTCTGCCAGCTGCACGACGGCCGCGAACTTCCGGCCCGCATCGTCGGCGTCTCGGAGCCTTACGATTTGGCCATGCTCAAGGTCAAGGTCAAGGATCTGAAGCCGATCGAGTGGCGCGACAGCACCGCCGACGCGGTGGGCAGCTGGTTGGCGACGCCGGGGATGGAGCGCGATCCCGTGGCGGTGGGCGTCCTCAGTGTCGCCACTCGCAAGATCAGCGGAAACGAGCTGGGCCGGCGCAGCAGCAGCGGCGGCTTCCTCGGCGTCCGCATCGCGGCAGTTAAGGACGGCGTCAAGATCGCCCAGGTCATTCCCAGGGGAGCGGCGGCGAAGGCCGGTTTCGAGGACGACGACATCATCATCGCCGTCCAGAGCAAACCCATCACCGATCCCGATTCGCTCTTCAAGGCGCTGCAAAAGACACGCGCTGGCCAGAAAATCACCGTGCGCGTCAAGCGCGAGGAAGCGGAGTTGGACCTGAAGCCGACGCTCGACAAACGGCCGCCGGACCGTTCGGATTTTCAGAACCAACTTGGCAGCAAGCTGAGCGATCGCCGCTACGGCTTCCCCGTGATCTTGCAGCACGATTCGGTGCTGCGCCCCAACGACTGCGGCGGGCCGGTGGTCGATCTCGACGGCAAGGTCGTCGGCATCAACATCGCGCGGGCCGGACGCACCGAAACTTACGCCATCCCAGCCGAGGCGGTCAAGCCGCTGCTGGACGATCTCAAGTCGGGAAAACTCGCGCCGCCGAAGTGAGACGCTCCATGCCGGATTGGCTCACCCTGCTCCGCAAACCCCAGGAACCGTCCGCGCCCGCCGACCTCGACGACTGGTTCGCGCGGATCGCCGAGTGCCTTCTCAACGGCTCACACCTGATCGTCGGCCGACAGCCGCATCGCCTGGCCGAAATCGAGTTTTACTACTGGTCGGATACGCACCCCGATCCGTTCACGCACCGCGATCCCATTCAGTTTCACATCGGCCGCTGGTACTTCCACCGCACGCACGGCACCTATCGCAGCGGCAGTTTCAAGGGACTGGACCTGACCTTCGGCGAGGGCCAAACATCCGGCGGCATCCTGATTCGCGGCATGGAGACGGCGGACGGAACGCTGATCGACGGACCCTCCCTGTGCGTCGATCATCTGCTGGACGCGACCGGAGCGGAGACGGTCGCCGCGCTGGACCGCGCCGTCGGGAACCGGCTGGCCTGGGAAGAGGGCAATCCACTGCGGCTGGAAGCGACGGATACACTTGAGCGCCGTACGCTGGTCCGCTCGCCGCGCGTGGGGCTGCTGCTGAAGCGCGTCACCTCCCGCGCGGATTCGACGTGCTATGTCATGCGTTCTTACCGCTACCTGATCGATCCGCGCCGGACGAAGAAGGGCAAGATTCACATGGTGCTGGCCCTGCACGCGCGCGGCGAGAGTCCCGAGGAAATCCAGAGTCAGACGAATTGTCCGCGGCGCACCGTGGAGCGCTACATCGCGGACTTTGAGGCCGGCCGGAAGGAGGCCGACTTTTCGCCGTACTTCGGCAAGGATCTCGGTCCCTCGGATTGGTGCAAGCTGTACGGCGTCTGGTCCGCACATTTCCAGACTTAGCCGCGACCCGCATACCAACAACAGAAAAGTTGATGCCGTGCGCCGTCTCGCCGGTCATAATAGGCGGACGTGGGCTGCTTCAATTTCTTTCCACGACAGGTCAAAGGGGAAACATGATGATACGTCATCCGCTTTTCCGCTTCGCCGCGTTCGCGCTGCTTCTCGCGCTGTCCGCCGCGCCAGCCGCTCGGGCTCAGGCGCCCGACAGTACGGAACGTCGCGCCTTCCTCACGGTTCGCGTTCAGGAAGACGCCAAGCTGACGGTCGATGGCAATCCGACGACGCAACAAGGCGGAGTGCGCCGCTTCCACTCGCCGCCGCTGGAGCCGGGCAAGACCTATCACTACACCGTCGTCGCCGAGTGGATGCCGAGCAATTACGAGACGTTCACGGTCAAGCGCAAGGTGGAGGTGGCGGCCGGTAAGCGCGTGGAGGTCGATCTGCGCAAACCGAACATCGAACTCGGCGACACGCTTTTCATCCGCTGGGTGGCCACGCCGCCGAAAGTCATCGACGCGATGATGAAACTGGCCGGCGTCGGCAAGGACGACGTTGTTTACGATCTCGGCTGCGGTCGGGGAGAAATTGTCATCGCCGCCGTCAAGAAGTTCAACGCCAAGCGCGGCGTCGGCATCGATCTCGATGCGGCGCAAGTGCGGAAGGCCAAGGCGAACGCGATGGAAGCGGGCGTCGAGGCGAAAGTCGAGTTCCGCCAGGGCGACGTGTTGCAGGTCAAAGATCTGGCGGAAGCCACGGTGGTGACGCTGTACATGTCCGACGACCTGAATAAGCTGCTGATGCCGATCCTGAAAAAGCAACTCAAGCCGGGGGCGCGCATCGTCTCGCATCGCTTCACGATGGGCGATTGGAAAGCCGACAAGACCGAGACGGTCGATATTGAACTCGACCCCGACACCCCAAAGGAGGAGAAGCTCATCCACCTGTGGAAGATCGAGAAGTGAAACTCGTTCGCCAGCCCGCAGCGCCAGCAAGGGTTGTCCGTTGCTGGCGCTGCGGGCTGGCAAGTGGCGTTCATTTGCGGCCGGCTTGCTGCAAGAAGTAACCGACCCCGAAAACGATGACGCCGATGGCCGACAACGTCAGCGACTCGCGGAGGTCGAGCGTGTGTTCCGGCGACAGGTTGCCGGCGATGGCCACCGGCACAATGATCATGCCGACGATCTGAAGCACACGGCCGAGTTTGTAGAACATTTCCCTTCATCCGCGGCGTGCGCGGGTTCTCGATTCCGAGAAAACCGGCCCCGGTCTTTCTCAAAAGTGCAACACCGACAAGCCGGTCTTTCGCTTCATTCTACAAGGTGCTTGCGGAATCGACCGGCTGGCCCGCGTCAATTGCACGGCACACCAATTGCTTGCACGCGCTAATCTTCGCGAGGATTCACCGCTTCGGGCTGAGGATGCTTGACATCGTTTTCCCGACAACTACAAAACGGGTATTCCGCCAGCGCCTGCTTCGTGCTTCGGATATGGATTTCTCGTCCAGCGAGCGCCGGCAACCACGGGAGGCATACGAGTGAGATCCGCTTTGTCTTCAGCCAGGATGGTTCGCGTCCTCGCCCTGGCGCTCCCCTGCCTGTCTCCGCTGGTGTCGGGTTGTGACAATGAGGCTTATCCTCCCGATCTGACCTACCCTCTGCGCAGCGATCCTATCGTTGTCAAGCAGCCCAAAACCGAGGTCTGGGATACGACGAGGCCGGGCCAACTCGACCTCCACATCGCCACGTTCAAGGACAAAGAAGAAACCCTCGATCCGAAGAAGCTCAGCGCCAAGGATCGCGACGACTTGGACAAAGCGCTCCGCGACATCTTCGGCACACCCGCCGATCCGGCCGTGAAGCTGCAAGGCGAGGACGTGCAGCAACAACTCAAGGATTTGAGGCTGGACGAAGCAAAAGATCCGAAAACCGGCAAGACAACCCTTCAAGAGGGCAGCAGGGTTTATCGCCGCCATTGCATGCACTGTCACGGCGTCACCGGGGACGGTCGTGGCCCGACGGGACCGTGGGTCAATCCGCATCCGCGCGACTACCGGCAAGGCAAATTCAAGTTCGTCTCGACCGACGCCGACGGACGCAAGCCGCGCCGCGAGGACATTCACCGCACCCTGGAACGCGGCATCGAAGGCACCTCCATGCCCTCCTTCAGCCTGCTGACCGAAGACGAGAAAGAACAGCTCATCAGCTACGTCACGCACCTAAGCATCCGCGGCGAGGTCGAGATGACCACCATCATGTCGCTGCTGAACCAGGAACCGCTGGAAGACGACAGCATCCGCGCCAACACCCGGATGCTGACGAGGCTGTTCGTGGGGAAGTGGTCGAACTCGAACACGCGCGTGCTGGAGCCGGGCGCTTATCCGTATGATCCCGACGACAAGGAGCAGTTGAAGGAGTCGATCACGCGGGGTTACAAGTTGTTCACCGACACCCAAGGCGACGCGAGCTGCATCAAGTGCCATGCCGATTTCGGGCGGCAGGTGCCCTTCCGTTACGATGAGTGGGGCACGTTGATTCGGCCCGCCAACCTGACGGCGGGCGTCTATCGCGGCGGCCGCCGGCCCATCGATCTCTATTGGCGCGTCAAGGGCGGCATTCCGCCGTCGGGCATGCCCGGCGCCAATCTCAACGTCGATGAAAAAGCGAAGACTGACCAATACTGGGACCTGGTCAACTTCTTACAAGCGCTGCCTTATCCGCAGATGCTGCCGACCGAGATTCGCGACGCGATTTACACACACAAGCACAACGACAAGTCCGCGGAGCACGCCCAGCGGTGAGTGCAAGCGGTTTCAAGACGGACGAGCGGGACAGTTTCATACAGGAGTGATACCGTGCAGCAAAAAGGGTGGAGCATCTTCTTCGGCGCGGTCCTGCTAGCCACGTTCTTGCTGTGCGCCGTGGCCCCGTTCGTCAAAGGCTGGTGGCTGCCGGACAACGTCGCCAGCTTCGGTCCCGAAGTGGACAATCTCTATTACGTCATCCTGGGCTTCACCGGCTTCTTCTTCGTGCTGACCGAGGTTCTGCTGGTCTGGGCCATGTATCGCTACGCCTGGCGGCCCAACCACAAAGCCGACTACGTCGAGGGCAATCACCGCCTCGAACTGCTGTGGACCATCGTGCCGGCCGGGATTCTGCTGTTCATTGCCTTCGCGCAGGTCAACGCCTGGGAGCGCATCAAGTATCCCAAGCAGATGCCGGACAAGGAACTGCTGGTGATGCAGGTCACGGCTCGCCAATGGGACTGGACCATGCGCTATCCAGCCGACATCGAGCGGTTCTACTTCGAGGAAGGCGCCCCCGAGGCGGAGAAGAAGGACAAGCTGGCCCGCGCCCGGAACTGGGCCGAGGTGCCGGAGATGGACGACGTCTACCTGCCCGACGAACTCCACTGCTGGAAGGGCGCCAATGTTCGCATCTACCTCAAGACGCAGGACGTACTGCACAGCTTCTTTTTGCCGCAGCTGCGGCTGAAGCAGGACGCCCTGCCGGGCAAGACGATTCCCATGTGGTTCAACGCCACCGACTTCAACGCTCGCTTCAACGACAAGAACGGCGAGACGGCGTTGACCGACAAGGACAAGGAATGGGAGATTGCCTGCGCCGAGCTGTGCGGCGGCGGTCATTACCGTATGCGCGGCCTGTTGTATGTCCACAAGGACAAGCAAGACTTTTTGAATTGGCTCAAGCACGCGCGCTCGGCGCAAAACAGCCACAAACCCGAAAAGAAATCGACCCCGGTCGCCGCCAAGGACTAACAAACCAGCCCGCCGCGCCGGCAAGGGTGCCCCTTGCCGGCGCGGCGGGCTGGCAAAACAGTTGCTGCGAGGATTGAGATATGAGCGTCAGCCATTCGCACTCGACCGAAGCTCACGCCGGCCACGAGCTGAGCTTCCTGCGCAAATACATCTTCTCCGAAGATCACAAGATCATCGGCATTCAGTTTTTGTTCTCCGGGATCATCTTCTTCCTGATCGGCGGCACGTTGGCCTTGTTGGTGCGCTTGCAAGTCGGCTATCCGCAGGGCACCGCGCCGCTCATCGGCCGCTGGTTCCCGGCCAGCTGGGGCGAACGCATGTCGCCGGACTTCTACGCCATGATCTTCAGCATGCACGCCACGATCATGATTTTCTTCGTCATCATTCCGCTGTTGACCGGGGCGTTCGGTAACTTCACCATCCCGCTGATGATCGGCGCCAAGGACATGGCGTTCCCGAAGCTGAACATGATGTCGTACTGGTTCATGTGGCCGGCCTTCGCCATCATTCTCATCAGCTTCTTCGTAGACGGCGGCGCGGCCGCCTCCGGCTGGACTTCGTATCCGTTGCTCGCCAGCGCCACCATGCAGCCGGGCGAGGGCTTCCAATCGCCGGCGTCGCCGCACTCCGGCCACGGACAAATCTGCTGGCTCGTCGCCCTGGCGTTTGTCGGCGTCTCGTCGATGATGGGTTCGGTCAACTACCTGACGACGATCATCAATCTGCGCGCCCCCGGCATGACGCTGTTCCGCATGCCGTTGACCATCTGGGCCATGTTCATCACCGCCATCCTGCAAGCGATGGCCCTGCCGGTGCTGACGGTCGCCCTGATCCTGCAACTGCTCGACAAGACGATCAACACCTGCTTCTTCCTGCCGCCGGGCGGCATGGCGTTCGGCAACTGGCACACCGGGCCCGGCGGCGGACAGACGCTTTTGTGGCAGCACTTGTTCTGGTTCTACTCGCATCCGGCCGTGTACATCATGATCTTGCCGGCGATGGGCATGGTGTCCGACATCATCGCCACCTTCTCGCGGAAGCACCTGTTCGGCTATAAGCCGATGGTATTGGCCATCGCCGGCATCGCCGGCCTGGGCTTCATCGTCTGGGGCCATCACATGTTCCAGAGCGGCATGGACCCGCGCCTGGGCACCGGCTTCATGATCGCCACCATCATGATCGCCCTGCCGTCGGCGGTGAAGACCTTCAACTGGCTGGGTACTATTTGGGGCGCCAACATTCAGTACACCACGCCCATGCTCAACGCCCTGGCGTTCGTGGCCATGTTCGTCATCGGCGGACTGTCGGGCATCTTCATGGCCGCCACGCCGGTGGATGTGTACTTCCACGACACCTATTTCATCGTGGCCCACATTCACTACGTCTTGTTCATGTCGAGCGTGTTCGGCATCTTCGGGGCCATCTATTACTGGTTCCCCAAGATGTTCGGCCGGATGATGAGCGAGAAGTGGGGCAAGGTCCACTTCGCCCTGACGTTCTTGTTCTCCAACTGCACGTTTTTCCCGATGCACATTATCGGCATCGCCGGCCATCCGCGCCGCTATTACGATTCGACGCTGTATCGCTTCCTCGACAACGTGCAGCCGCTCAACCAGTTCATGACGATCAGCGCCTTGCTGCTGGGCCTGGCGCAGTTGATCTTCCTGGCGAACTTCCTCATCAGCCTGTTCTGGGGGGCCAAGGCGGGCCGCAACCCGTGGCACTCGAACACGCTGGAATGGACGGCGCCGTCGCCGCCGCCCCACGGCAACTTTGTGGAGACGCCGGTCGTCCGCCGCGGGCCGTATGAGTACGGCAACCCGGACATCGAAGAGGATTATGAGCCGCAGGCAGCGCCGCAACCGTCGGCCGTGCCCGCGCCGGCGCATTGACCCCGGCGAGCGGGGGGCGTCAGCCCCTTGTTGCTTACAAACAGGGGGCTAACGCCCCCCGCTCGCCAATTCGTGAGATCGTGATGTCATCCGTCACTGCCGAAACTCGCTTTGCTCCGCGCTGGCTGCACGGCTGGGCCTTGCTCACCGCCGCCGCCACCGTGGCGCTGCTTACTCTCGGCGCGGTCGTCACGACGTTTCAGGTCGGCATGGCGGATCCCATCTGGCCGACGACGCCTTGGCACCTGGCGTTCATCGACTGGAGCGAACCGAATCCCGGTTTCGTCATCGAACACTCGCACCGGCTGGCCGGTTACATCGTCGGCTGCTGCGTCATCGTGCTGACGCTCGGTCTGCTGTGTACCGCTCGGCGAGGCTGGTTGAAGTGGTTGGGAGTCGTCGCGTTGGCTGGCGTCATCGTGCAAGGACTACTCGGAGGTTTCCGCGTTGTGCTGCACGCCTGGTTGGGAACCAATCTGGCGATCGTGCATGGCTGCTTCGCGCAGATCGTTTTCAGTCTGCTCGTCAGCCTCGCCGTGCTTACCTCGGCGCGCTTCGCGGTCACGGGCCTACCTGCCGAAGAGACGCCGCGACTGCGGCGCTGGTCGCTGGCGCTGACCGGCCTGGTCTTTTTGCAACTGATCTGGGGCGCTCTGGTGCGGCACACCAACGGAGCGCTCGCCCAGCGGATGCACATTCTGACAGCATTCACGGTCGTCGCGGTCGCCGTCTGGTTCGCCCGCACGTCGCTGGCGAGTCCCTCAGCCCGGCGGATGCTTGGCCGCACGCTACTCGTGCTGGGAGTCCTTCTCACCTTGCAGGTGATGCTGGGTATCGAGAGTTGGATGGGCAAGTTCGCGGGCGTCCTGCTGCCGGAATTGCACAAGCCGACCGTCGCTCAGGCGGCAACGCGCGTCGCTCATGTGCTGGTCGGCTCCTTCATTCTCGCCGCGTCCGTCGTGCTGACCGTTCGCGTCTATCGTCCGGTGGCGGAGATGGGAGCGCGGGCGTCCCGCCCGCCGTGTGCGGGCGAGACGCCCGCGCTCCCGGCGCCCGGCCGGAGTGGAATCATCAACATCGTCCATCAACTGGAAGGGACAGCATGAAGGCGGCCGTCGGTGTCTGTGCCGAAGCACCCGCTCTGGCGCGTCCGCGCCTGGCGGATTACGTCGAATTAGCCAAGCCGCGCGTGGCCGTGCTGGTGCTCTTCACCGTCGGCGCCGGCGTCCTACTCGCCAGCGGTCGCGATTTCCAGTTTCTCGTTCTGTTGCACACCGTCCTCGGCACCGCCCTCGTGGCGGCGGGCGCCAGTGCCCTCAATCAGTGGCTTGAGCGCGACAGCGACGCGCTCATGCGCCGCACCGAAAAACGCCCGTTGCCGTCCGGCCGGCTGCAAGCGCTGGAAGTGTTCGTCTTCGGTCTGCTGCTCGGCCTGGCCGGCGTGCTGTATCTCGCCTTGACGCTCAACCGCATCACGGCGGCGTTGGTGGCAGCGATCACGTTCCTCCTGTACGTCGCCGTGTATACGCCGCTGAAACGGCGGACGCCGCTGAATACGCTGGTCGGGGCGGTGCCCGGCGCGCTGCCGCCGATCATCGGCTGGTGCGCGGTGCGCGGCGAGATCACGCGGGAGGCCGCCGTCCTCTTTCTGATCCTGTTCCTCTGGCAGGTGCCGCACTTCCTCGCCATCGCCTGGATCTATCGCGAGGAATACGGCCGCGCCGGACTGCGGATGCTCCCGGTGGTCGATCGCGACGGCCGGCGCACCGCCCAGAACATGATTCTCTACTGCCTCGCCCTGTTGGCCGTCAGTTTGCAGCCGGTGCTGCTGGGAAGCGCCGGCGTCCTTTACCTCGGCGGCGCCGTGCTGCTGGGATTGGCCTTCCTGGCGACGGCGGTCGGCTTCCAGCGCTGGCGCTCGCTGTGCCAGGCGCGGCGCGTTTTGCGGGCCTCGCTGTTGTATCTGCCCGGCCTGCTCGCCCTGTTGTTGCTCGATCGTGCTTTAGGATTTTGAGAAAAATATCATGACACAGGTCGTCTTCGACAAACCGCAGGAGCACATGGGTTTGCCGCTGCCTCACGGCAAGGTGGCGATGTGGCTGTTCCTCGTCACCGAAATCATGTTCTTCACCGCCCTGATCGGCACCTACCTCATCCTGCGCAACGGCACACCGGCCAACTCGTCCTTCCGCTGGCCGAAACCGCACGAGGTACACCTCATCGAGTGGATCGGGGCGCTCAATACGTTCGTGCTGATTTGCAGCAGCTTCACCGTCGTGCTGGCGCACCACGCGGCGGTCAAGGCCGACATGAAAAAAGTCAT
>DATBGU010000074.1:0-2725 GCA_036557825.1 Gemmataceae bacterium | reverse complement strand
AAGGCTTTTGTCCGATTTCGGCATGTCCCAAAGTACCGCGTTCAAGACAGAGGTGCCATAGCCACCAGGAGCGCTTGAACTTTAAATTCGGACATTGCGCAAACAAGACATTCCCAATCGTGGAAGCGCGTAGGGCGGATTGGCGCGGCGTAATCCGCCGATTCGGATCGCGTTACGGCGGATTACGTCTACGGCTAATCCGCCCTACGTGTTGCTACGTGCCTGCCTCACCAATGACCCTTACGCCGATTCCAAGCGTACAGCAGGTCGGCGAAGCGGTCGTAGCCAAACCGGGTCATCTGGCGCTCGACCGGCAAGCTCAGCAGGCGCGCGAGCCACGCATCTTCCGGCGTGCGCCGCCAGACCTCGATGGCACAGTCGGCGCCGACGAAGAGTCGCCCTTCGGCGTCCACCCCGTGCAGCCGGCGGCGTACGTCCTCGATGCCGGCGCCGAAGCGCGCGAGCGCCGTGGGCTCCATATTGATGTCGCGGAATTCGATGGCGCCGGCTCGAGCGGCGCGCACGAGGCGCCGCTTTTGCCATTCGATGCCGCCGTCACAGACGGGGCATTTGGTGTTGTACCAGACGACGAGCTTGGAAGGCGGCGCGACGCTCACGCGGTCTGACGAGCGCGCGGCCCCGTTGGCGCCGTTGCCCACCCGACGCTTACTTCTTGTACAGCCGCCGCGGCGCCTGGGGGCGCGGGCGGATCGTCCTGCTGGCGGCTTTCAGCCCTTCCTCCAGCGTTCTGCCGCGCAGCGACTCGAGCAACGCCGCACCGGCTTGGCCGACGGGGTGCATGGACGGCGGCAGCTTCCAGGACGCTTGCCGAAGGACTTTCAGGGCACGGTCTATGGTGTGGCTCTCGAAGACGCGCCCTTGCTGCGCCGTATGCACGGCTTCCGTGAGAAGATCGCGTGCAGTCCGCGCCAACTCACCGTCGTCCGACGCGACAAGAACGGCAAGATCGGCGGCGTGGCGACCGAGAACCTCGATGAGCCATTGCCCGGCAGGATGCTGGGCCACGTGGCCGTCGCGAATCCGATGCATTTCACCGAGCCGCACCCGCTCGTCACCGAAGAGCTCGTCGAGCGAGCAATCGATGGGCTGCTGCAGTATCTGCGTGATGGTGCCGGCCGGCGCGTCGGTGATGTCGGAGTAGGTCATGTTCGAGGTCTCGGCGGTGCCGTAACCGGACTCGCCGCAGGCTGCGCCGGCACCGCCGCTCTGCACCGCGAGCTGCCCCGAAGAGATGCTGTAATAGATGACGCCGCGTGAGTCCGTCAGACCTTGCGTGAAGTTGGCATTGGCGCCGCCGCCCGGGCCGACGAAGTTCAACGTGCAGGCGACGATCGGCAGCACCGCAGGCAGGTTGAACTGGGCGGGATGGGCGTTGCCGTCCGGGTCGGTGTAAGTGAAATTGACCTGGGTCACACCGCCGCCGCTGTTGGTGACGAGCGCGATCTCGAGCTCCGATTCGCGCGGCAGCGTGTCGCCGTTGATGCTGGCGAACGGGCTGGAGAGATAGAAGTCGTTGGCCCAACAGGGCAGCCACGGCGTCGTCCCCGGCTGCGGCGTGTAGCCCGGCGGCCAGTTCGACGTCCCGCCCGACCAATATTGGATTTCGTAGGCGAGGCTGCCGCCCTGAACGTACACGATGTACTGAACGATATTGACCTGGCTGGCCTGACAGTACTGGCCCGGCGGCGGATAGCAGTTGAGCTGAAAGCTCCAGCCGCCTCCGTCGGTCGTCGCAACATCCTCGGTGACCTCGAGGGTGACCGACAGATTCTGCAGGTTGTTGCAGCCGTCGATCAAGACGGCGTTGTTGTTCGAAGCGAAGGTCATGCCCCTGCTCCTCTGTTCGCCGGGGTTTCAATAACGTCCCCCAGCGGCGGCAACAGCGTGGCGCCTGGATCAGTGCAATCAATCGGCCGGCGCAGCGTGTCGCGCCCAGCCGTCATCGAACGGCAGCAGGGTACTCGTTGAAATTGTAGCAGTCCAGAGCTGTCGCGTGGCACATCATTGCGAACCTCGATCGACTATCGCTGGTGGCGCGAGCCTGACTTGCCTGTGGATCGGACACTGTGCCGAATACGCCCGGCGTCAGATAATCCGGCCCGCTGCAACACGCGTTGCTATTTGGCCGGCCGGCAAAACCAGCCTGACACCGCCAAGCGCCCGCCGATAGACGTCGACATATCGCCCGTGTTGCGATCGATGCGCCGAACGATGACCGCACTTCCAGACGTCAGGCGCCAAGTAATAGTCGCGTCACTGACATCGGCCGGCACGGCGCCATAGCCGTCGCCCTCGAGGTTGCCGGGTTGAGCGGCGATTGTGTGCGCAGAGAGATCGACGACGTAGGTTTGCGCGGCGAAGCCGCCGACGGACGTGGCCGCACACGCCAGCGTCACCACCTCCGCGCGCGCCGGCACAGCGAGCGCGAGACTTGCGATCGCGATCGCAACGCCGCCGCTCATTCGCAACATGCGTGACACCTGGCTCCTCCGTCGGCAAACAAGCGTAGCCCAGCTGCCGCGAATCAAAAAACGTCCGCACTCTCTGCACCTTAGCGGAAAAAGTGCGAATCAAGGCAGCGTGTCACAATTTCGGCGCCTGTGAACCAAACAAACAGCGCAAGAAATATGTCGTCGAATCAAGGCGGTGGCTCCCGCCGGCGGATTTTCTTGAATCTGCGTCTCGCGACGAAATAAAAAAGCCG
>DATBGU010000073.1:0-29825 GCA_036557825.1 Gemmataceae bacterium | reverse complement strand
CAGTTCGCGGTTGATGCGATCGCGGCGGCCGGTCAGGATCTTGAACGCCTCGGTCGCCTGCAAGCTGGCGATGAGGTTGACCATCGGGCCGAGTACGCCGGCCGTTTCGCAGGTGCCGGCCTCGCCGGGCGCCGGAGCCGCCTCGAAGACGCAGCGTAAACATGGCGTCTCACCGGGAAGGATCGTCATCGTTTGGCCGTGACTGCCGATGCAGCCGCCGTAAATCCACGGTTTGCCGAGTTTCACCGCCACATCGTTGATGAGATAGCGGATCTCGAAATTGTCGGTGCCGTCGAGGATGAGGTCGGCGTCCTCCACCAAGTCGAGGATATTGGTGCGGTCGATGTCGGCGACGACGGGATCGACGTGGACGCTGGAATTGATGGCCGCGAGTTTGCGCGCGGCGGCCTCGGCCTTGGGCAGGTTGTCGGCCACGTCGTGCTCGTCGAAAAGGACTTGCCGTTGCAGATTGCTCGTCTCGATGAAATCGCGGTCGATCAGCCGCAGACGGCCGACGCCGGCGCGGACCAGGGCGTTGGCCAGCACGGTGCCCAGCGCACCGCAGCCGCACAGCGTCACGCGCGAATGAAGCAGCCGGCGCTGGCCGTCCTCGCCGATGCCGGGAAAGCGAATCTGCCGGCTGTAGCGCTCGAGGCTCCCGTCGCCGGCGCTCCGGGCTTGTTGGGATTCATCCGTCGTCATGCTTCGCCTTTCTCGATACCGTAATCGGTCAGGAAACTTTGCAGCACCCGCACCAGTTGCTTCGGCCATTTCTCTTGCTTGGCGAACGCGGTCAAGCAGACCATGTCCTCACGCACTTGCCGCAAGAGGTTGCCGTCCAATCGCTGCAAGTATTCGGCCAGATATTGTAACGCCTCCTCCGCGGCGGGTCCGTTGACCACCTCGTCGTCGGAGCCGGACAGGAACACCGTCGCGTGCAGGACCGCGAGCAGAAGCGGGTTGACGGCCAGTTCGGCCGGGATTAGGGGGAACACGGCGGCTCCCTCGGGTACCTCGGACTCGCCGGCGTCGCTCATGTCAACCTCCCGCCACCGCGGGGATGATGGCCAATTCATCGCCGTCCTTCACGGCCGTGGCGAGATTATCGAGATAGCGAATGTCCTCATTGTTCAGATAGATGTTGACGAAGCGTCGCACCTGGCCGTTGTCGAAGATGCGCTGCGTCAGAGCGGGATATTTCTCGCCCAGCGCCGCGAGCGCGGCTTGCACGTTGCTGCCGGAGACCTGGACGGACGCCTGGTCCTCGGCGTGCGGACGCATCGGGGTGGGAATATGGATCGTGACAGGCATGTTGCTCCTCCAGATGGATCACCAAGAAAACCAGACCGTCACACTTCCGCCGCGAACCGGCGCGGTTTGCGGCTGGCGCGGATGGCCTGAATCAACAGGACGAGAATGACGATTTTCACGGGGATGCCGAGCAGGGCCAGGGCGGGAACCATGAACGCATCCACGACCGATAATCCCAGATAAACCACAACCCCCGCCACGGCGGCCGGCAACGGTTGCCAGCGCGCCCACCAACCCAGTCCGCCGAAGACCAGCAATACCACCACGCTCACCATCAGCAGGTTGGGGATGAATTCCGCCTTGAGGTGCTCGCGCGGTACCAGCAGCGATCCCACAACGACCAGTGCGCCGCAGCCGACCAGGTTGACGAGTGCGGCGGTGAACAGCCAGGCCGATGCTTGCTGGCGCGGCGTGCGTTCGAGGTCCGGCGCGGCGGCGTGGGGCGTTGCGTGCAAGATCGGCGGGTGACGCTCGTGAGCCAGCGAGGCGGGAGGAAGTTTCTTCCCGCAACTCTCGCAAAAGCCCACCGACTGCACGGCGTCGTTCTCGGTATCGCAGTACAGGCATCGTACACGGGACATGGCGAGCGCCTCCTGGAGATGGGGTGTCCGGGGCATCCACGGACATGATACCAATTCGCAAGGCGCTCGCCGTCGCGATTTCCGGCCTCACACCAACACCGGACTCGATGCATCGCTGAGCAAGCCGCTGAACTCCTCCAGCGCCGGCGCGATCACCACCGGCTTCTCGACGCCGTTGGTCACAGCGTCCTGCGTTTTCAGGCCGTTGCCGGTGATGCACAGGACGATCTCCTCGTCGCGCGGAATGCGGCCCTGCTCGATCAGCTTGCGGGCGACGGCGACGGTGACGCCGCCGGCCGTCTCGGCGAAGACGCCCTCGGTGCGGGCCAGAAGCAGCATCGACTCGGAGATTTCCGCATCGCTGACGTCCTCGGCCCAGCCGCCGGAGTCACGAATGAGCTTGGCGGCGAAGTAGCCGTCGGCCGGATCGCCGATGGCCAGCGATTTGGCGATGGTGTTCGGCTTGCGAACCGGGCGATGCGACTCGCGGCCGTTCTTGACCGCGTCGCTGATCGGGTTGCAGCCGGTCGGCTGAGCACCGTAAAATTTGCACTCCGGTTTGTCCGTAATGAGGCCAGTGCGGTGCAACTCGCCGAACGCTTTTTGAATCTTGCCGATCAGGCTGCCGCCGGCCATCGGGCAGACCACGTGCCGCGGCGTCCGCCAACCGAGCTGCTCGGCGATCTCGAAGCCGAATGTCTTCGACCCCTCGGCGTAGAACGGCCGCAGGTTGATGTTCACGAAGCCCCAGCCGTACTTGAACGCGATCTGCGTGCAGAGGCGATTGACTTCGTCGTAGGTGCCGGTGATGCCGATGACCTTGGCGCCGAAGACGCTGGTGCCGAGGATCTTGGAGCGCTCTAAGTCGGCCGGCACGAGGATGTAACTGTCCAGTCCGGCGGCGGCGGCGTTGGCGGCGACGCTGTTGGCGAGATTGCCGGTCGAGGCGCAGCCGACCGTGGTCAGCCCGAACTCGCGGGCCTTGCTCAGAGCGACGGCGACGACGCGGTCCTTGAACGACAGCGTCGGGAAGTTGACGGCGTCGTTCTTGATCCACAGCTGCTCGACGCCGAGTTCGCGGGCCAGCCGGTCGGCTTTGAGCAACGGAGTGCCGCCGACCTGCCGTCCAACCGTCGGCTCGCCGTCGAGCGGCAAAAACTCCTGATAGCGCCACATATTGAAGGGACGCAGTTCGATCTTGCCGCGATCGAGGGCGTCGGCGATGGCGTCGTAATCGTAATCGACTTCGAGGGGGCCGAAGTCCTCGGTGCAGAAGTTCGTCGCCGAGATGGGATACGCCTGACCGCACAAGCGGCATTTCAGGCCGCGGACGAAAGAAGAAGACACGGACTTTCCTCCACAAACCGGAACGCGGTTCTCAAAGCGGAGGTGTGTATCGTCCAGGGGAGGTCTCCGCGACAGCGGAGAAGAGAACAAGAGGCGTGCGGGGCACACGATCTTATCTCTCCCGGCGGCGCCGGGTAGGAGGTAGCACCAGCATCCCCTCTCATCTCCCCTCACCCTCGGGGAGAGGGGTTGGGGGTGAGGGTGGGATCGGTTGCTGTGGCTTCACAGGGCCTAATCCCTCAGCCACTCTGGATAAGATACCCACCAAGTTGTCAGAAATTGATCTTAAGACATTGAGGGGTCAGGGGCAATGGCGGCTCGATGATTTTTCAGGAAATCCTGCACGGTTCGCCGGAATGACCCGAAGCAAGGATCGTCCTTTCATCCCAACCACGCCCACAGCAGCATCAGTAACGTCAGCAGAAGGGTGCCGCCCAGCACCAGCACGACGGCGAGCAACAGCATCTTCGTCTGCATCGACCAGCCCGTCGGCGGGGGGTCGTCGAAGTCGATCTCGGCCGACAAATCCGCCTCCGCGGCGGAGATGCTCGGCAGGTTGTACTCGGCCGACGATCCGGCCGCTTGCAACTCGACGATGGACTGCAAATACCAGGGATCATCGCGGCTATCCAGGGGCAGAACCTTCTCGCCGCTCACCCAGGAACGCAATTCCTCCTCCACCGCGACGGCCGAGGGCGGACGCTTGGCGGGATCCTTGGCCATCATTTGCTGGATGAGCGCCGCGAAGCCTTCGGGAACGGAAGGAGCCAGTTCCCGTAGGGGCTGTGGCTCCTCGTAGCGCTGCCGTCGAACCTTATCGCGGCTGGTGCCTCCGGGGAACGGCGGCTGACCCGTCAGCGCGAAGTACAGCGTGCAGCCGAGCGAGTAGATGTCGGCCCGCCCATCGACGCTCGTCGAATCGGTCGTCTGCTCCGGGGCGATGTAATCCATGGTGCCGACGATGTAGCCCTGGCCACCGATGACATCCATCTCGGCCTCCTCTCCTTCCATGAGGGCGAGTCCGAGGTCGAGTATCTTGGCGTGGTCATTCGGTGTCACCATGATGTTCGACGGTTTCAGGTCGCGATGAATCAACCCCTGGTTGTGGGCATGTTCGAGGCCGGAGGCGACCTCGGCCATCAGGCGGGCGGCCCGCGGCACGGCCAACGGCCCGCCCTCGGACACCACGCGCGCGAGGTTCTTGCCGGGGATGTACTCCATGGCGATGAAGTAGACGCGCTGGCAGATGTCGCTCTCGTAGGTCCAGGCCACATGCGGATGGGCGACGCGACGGCTCAGTTCCATCTCGCGCTGGAAGCGTGCCAGCAGGCGTTCCTGGTTGCGCCAGCGGCTGGGGGGCAGCAGTTTGAGGGCCACCAATTCGCCGCTGCGCTCGTCGCGGGCCAGGTACACCGTGCTCATGCCGCCGCGCCCGATCGGCGAAAGCACCTGGTAGTGTCCCAGCAGCAACCCCTTGCCGGCGCCGCGCAGGATTTTCCTCGCCTGAAAGCGCGAGAGCTTGCCTTTGCGGACGAGGTGCTCGGCCAGCGCCTGCGGGTCTTCCCGTTGGTCCTTGGGAACGTCGCGCAGCGCGTCCCGCAGCTGAGCGCGGTCCAGCAAGCCGCTCTTCAGGACCGTCTTGAGAAAGTCTTCGACGGTCGGAAGCTCGGAATCAGAAGACGGCGCCTTGGACATACGTAAGGATCGCTTCGGTTCGCCGCGCGTCGCGGCGGACCTCATGTTTTGCCGCGAATCTGCGCCTTGAGGACGTGCTTGAGACGCCCCTCGATTTTCTCGTGCGCCTTATCGACTTCCTTATCGGTCAGTGTGCGGTCGCCGGCCTGATAGGTCAAGGCGTAAGCCAGGCTCTTTGTCCCGGTCGGGATGCTTTCCCCACGGTATAAATCGAACAAGCGCACGCCGCGCAGCAACGGGCCGCCCGCGGCGCGGATCTCGCTCGCCACGCGCTCGGCCGGGACCGACTCCGGCACGATGACCGCCACATCGCGCAGCGCCGCCGGGAAGTGCGGCACCGGCTGATAAAGATGGCGCGCCGGCAAAACCTCCCGCAGCGCTTCCAGATCGAGTTCGGCCGCAAGAACCGCGCGTCCGCCAAGGTTGAACGCCTCGGCTACCTTTGGATGCAACTCCCCGAAATGTCCAAGCACCCGCTCGCCGACAAGCACTTCCGCGGCGCGGCCCGGATGCAGGGCCGCCGCCTGGACCGAACGATACGTCATTTTCTCGACGTGCAGATCGGCGACGAGCGCTTCGAGGATGCCTTTCAAGTCGAAGAAATCCATCGGTTGAGGCGTGCCGGACGCATCGCCCCAGAACTCTTGCTCTCGAACGCCGCACAGAACGAGAGCGAGTCGTCGCGGCTCATCGGGCAGTTTCTTGTCCGGCTGCGGCAAATAGACCGAGCCGATCTCGAATAGCCGCACCTCGTTGGAATGCTGCAAGTTTCTCGCCGCCGCGTCTAGCACACCGGCAAGGACGCTGTGCCGCATGACCTCGCGTTCGCTGCTGATGGGGTTCTGCAATCGCACGTATTCGCACGGCGGCAGTCCCAGCGGCTTCTCGTGTTCCTCGGTGGTCAGGGCGTAGGTGATGACTTCCTGCAAACCCAGACTCACCAGCCGATCGCGCAGGCGTTCCTCGAAAACGAGCGGCTTATTGGTGCGCTGGGGCGGCAGTTGATCGGCCAGCAGCGTCGCCGGCAGCCTGTCGTAGCCGTACAGCCGAACGAGATCCTCGATGAGATCGGCCTGGCCCTCCTGAATGTCGTGACGATGGGGCGGCACCGTGGCCCGCAGTACGTCGCTTCCCATTTCCTCGACGTGGAATTCCAGCGCCCGCAGGATACGGACGCATTCGGAGCGCGGCATGTCCATGCCCAGGATACGGCGCACCTCCGACATCTTCAGGTCGATGACCTGCGGCGGCAGCGGCCGAGGGTAGACATCGACGATGCCGCGGCAGACGGTGGCGCCGCCGTGCTGGCACATCAACTCGGCGGCGCGCTCGGCGGCCGGCTTGACCGTCTCGGGATGAATGCCCTTGCTGAAGCGCACGCTCGCCTCGCTCGGCAGATTCAGCGCCTTCATCGTGCGGCGGATGCTGATGAAATCGAAATTCGCCGACTCCAGCAGGACGTTCCGCGTGGCGTTCGTGACCATCGTGTCGGCGCCGCCCTTGATGCCGGCCAGGGCGATCGGCCCGGCCTCGTCGGCGATGAGAAGCATGTCCGGCGTCAGCTTCAACGGCGTCGTCTTGTTGCCCTCGTCGAGCGTCGCCAGCGTCTCGCCGGCGCGCGCGGGGCGAACGATGATGTGAGGCGGCTTACCGCCGGCGCGCTGGCGCAGCTTGTCGAAATCGAAAGCGTGCAGCGGCTGGCCCCATTCCAGGAGGACGTAGTTCGTGACGTCTACGATGTTGCTGATCGGCCGCATCCCGGCGTAACTGAGGCGGCGCTGCATCCATCCCGGCGAGGGGCCGATGCGAACGTCCTTGAGCAGCATCGCCGCATAGCGGGCACACAGCTTCGCATCCTCGATGGACACGCGCACCTGTCCCTCGATGTCCGGTCCCTCTGCTTTTGGAGTTTGCGGAGGCAATCGCAGCCTCTGCCCGGTCAGGGCGGCGACCTCGCGGGCCACTCCCAGCACCGACAGACAGCGCGCCATGTTGGGCGTTATTTCCAGCTCCAGCACGATGTCGCCCATGAAATCGACCAGCGGCGTGCCCGGCGCGATCTCCTCGTTGAGCAGAATGATGCCGGCTTCCTTGTCGTCGTCGATGCCCAGCTCGAAGGCGGAGCAAACCATCGCATCGCTGGAAATGCCGCGGATCTTCGCCGGCTTCAGCTCTTGCAGCACCTTCTCGCTGCTTTTGGCATGGTGATTGAACAGCATCGAGCCGGTCAGGGCGAGGATGACGGTCTGTCCGGAATCGCCGATTTTGAGGTTTGGTGCGCCGGTGACGAGTTCCTTGGTGCGCCCTTGTCCATATTCCACCGTGGGCAGCTTCAGGTTGACGACGGCAGGGTCGGGATGCGGCTCGACTTTTTGAACGCGGGCAAGCACAATCTTGTCCGGCAGCCACACCGGGCCGGCTTCGGCGGACTTGACGCGCAGCCCTTCCGGGACCGGCACGCCGATCAGGCGCACGTCAGACACTTCCAACCCGGCCAGCGTGAGGCGCTCGACCAATTCCGCGACGGGCAGAGTCAAGGAGACGTATTCGGCGAGCCACTTCAGGGGTACTTTCATCGGGGGTTCTCGAATCACTCGACGGCTTTCCGGTATCCCCTTGTTATAGGGGGTGTGCATCGAGCAAGACAACGGAGAGCGGACGGCGGTTCAGGTGTGCCGAGGTGGAGTGTGAAGTGCGGATTGCGGAGTTACGCCAACAACGTCGCCGCCGCGCGGCGGCCGGTCGTTGCCGTGGTGGGATGCTCGAGGGCGGCCCGCACGATCGTCTCCAGCAGTTGCGGGTACGAGATGCCGGCCTGTTCCGCGGAGCGAGCCAGCCCCATGCCTTCATCCAGGCAGCAGTTGCAATTGATGTCCAGAACGCACGGCTCGCCGTTCTCATCCAGTCGAATATCGACGCGGCCATAGCCCCAGCCGCCCACGGCGCGGAAGGCCGCCAGCGCCACCTTCTCAATGCGCCGGGCCAACTCCGCTTCCACCGGCGCGGGGCAGACAATGGAAGTCTTCTGGTACTCGTCGGAGTCTTCCAGCCATTTAGCTGCGTAGGACATGATGGGCGGAACGTCCGCGGGCAACTCGCTGTAATTCACTTCGGCGAGAGGCAGAACGCGCATCTTGCGTCCGCCGAGGATACCGACGTTGAACTCGCGTCCGGGGAGAAAGTGCTGCACGAGCGCAGCCTGGTGGAACTCCCGCAAGACCTCGCGGACTTTCTGACGCAGCGCCTTTTTGGACCAGACAACCGAATCGCGGCCAAGTCCGAGTCCAGCGTGTTCCTGGCTGGGCTGGACGATCAAGGGGAAACGCCATTTGTGCCGATTGACGGCGCCGACGGTTTCGAGGAGGACGGTGTTCGGCGGGATCGGCACGCCGGCGCCGGCGAGCAGGCTCGCAATGGTGAACTTGTAGTGACTGAGACCCAGGGCGAGGGCGGATGCCCCGGTGTGCGGATACCCCATCAGGCGCAGCATGGCCACCAGGCGCATGTCGTCGCTGGCCCCGTGGGCGAAGTCCTCGAATTGGTTGAAGACAACATTAGGATTCAGCCGCCGCAGTTTGCGCTGGAAGGCGAAGAAGTCTTTTGTCAGAGGCAGGATGGTGACCTGATGGCCGAGGCGGCGCAGCGTCCGGGCCATCATGCGAATCATCTCCAGCAAGTCGGCGATGCTGGCGCGGTCCGCCGGAGACTCGGGGACTTCCTCGGTCGAACCATTGTAAATCAGGGCGATGTGCAATCGCTTCATGAAATTGTTATCGGCCGGGAGGAAGACAATTCCAGACTCTTTTGTGGCGATCCCTTCATCTTAAGGAAACTTTTTACGTTCGCACCGAGAAGCGGACAGGAGAATCCGGCGGGATTGTCGAAAAAGTTCTGAGTGCTGAGTGCTGAGTGAAGACAAGCAATTCGTCTTTCACTCCGCACTCAGCACTCAGAACTCAGAACTCAGAACTCGGAGAGGAGCTTCCGGGCGTCCTTGAGATCGGCCGTCTCGATCCCCTCGCGGAACCAGGCGAAGGTGCCGGCCAACGCTTCGCGCGCTGCCGCCGTTCGCCGCCAGCGATAAAGGGTCATGGCCGCACGCAACTCCAGCGACTTCGCCTGCTGTGCGGCGGCGACTTCCAGGGCGCGGCGCAAACAAGCCTCCGTCTCGGCCGGATCGCTGTCGGCCTGGACCAGCAGCAGTTCGCCCCGAATGCGGTGAAGCTCCGCCTCAACGAAGCGCTCGTTGAAGCGCTCCGCCACGGCGAAGCCGTCGGCCAGCGCCGCCGTCGCTTCGAGGATCTGCCCCGCGCCGAGGTGGGCCGCCGCCAGTAGACCGTGATAGTGGGATACAGTCACGCCCGCCCCGGTGGCGCGATAGCGCTGCAAACCCTCGCGGATCAGGGCCGCCGCCTCTCCAAACTTGCTCTTGAGCAGCGATCCCGCGCCCCGACAAAGGAGGCCCAGCGCCGTCCAGAAGGGAAAACCCTGCTCCGCGGACAGTGCTTCGAGCGCTTCACCGCTCGCCTGCGCTTCGTCGCCGCGGCGCAGCAATTGTTGCAGCAGCGCATGGTGATACAGAGCGAAGACGAGGGTGAAGGGGTGTTTCAGTTCGCGCGCCAGGGACAACGCCTCGCCGATGCGGGTCTCGGCCCGTTCCGGATGACCCAGAAACCACAAGGCGACGCCGCTGTAGCACTGGTTCGTGACGCCGGCGTTCTGGCCGGTGTGGCGCGTGTGTTCGCGGCCGCGCTCGGGAGTGTACAGGTCGAAGCCTTGCTCGCAGTAAGTGCGGCTTTGGGAGAAATCACCACGATAGAACCGATTGCAGCCCTCCGCGAAACAGGCCTCCATGAGAATGCCGGGGTCCGGCTGCGATTGGGCCAGGTGGAGCATCTGATCGACCAACTCCATCCCCAGGTCCAGTTCATCCCGGATGAAGCGCCAGGACCAGGTTCCCCACAGGACCTGAAAGTGCAGGGCGGGGTCGCCGATGCGTTCCGACAACTCCCGCGCGCGGGAGTGGACCGCGCTCACCTCCGGGGCGGCGTAGCCGCGCACCGCTTGCAGCATCGCGGCGAGCAAGACCTGGAAGCGCAGCTCCTGACGGTCGCGCTGGGTCGATTCCTCCAGTCCGGCCAGCAGTTCCAGACCGCGGTGGAGGTGGCCGATTCCCTCGGTGTTCGCCGAGCTGTCTTGACAGTGTAGCGCGGCGGCCTCCCAGTACGTCAGCGCCTCGGGGGCCAGGGCAGCCTCGGTGTAATGATGCGCCACCACCTCCGGTTGTGTCTGCACGATCTCCGGGAACTGCTGCTCCAATACCTTGGCGACCCGGAGGTGGAACTGCTGCCGATGACTGCGGAGCAGCGATTGATAAGCGGCCTCCTCGATCAGCGCGTGCTTGAACTGGTAAACGCAGCGCGGCGGCCGACCCTTCTGGTGGAGGATGTCCGCCTCGACCAGTTTCGCCAACTCGCGCTGCAAGGTCGGTTCGTCCACCGACGCGACGGCGCGCAGCAAATCATAGCTGAAGGACCGGCCCAGGGTGGCGCCCAGCTGCACCACCTCCTTGATGCTGGCCATGCGGTCCAGCCGGGCGGTGAGCAGGTCTTGCAAGGTGGCGGGAATCGCGTGCTCGGGGAGGGCGTCGCTCAATTCGACCTGGCCGTCCACCACGCGCACATAACCCGACTCGACCGCCATCTGGGTGAATTCCTCGACGAACAGCGGCACGCCGTCGGTGCGCGCGGCAACTTGTTCGATCAGGGACGTGGGCAATTGGCCGATGCCGACTTTCCGCTGCATCAGGTCGGCGATTTGCCGGCGCGTCAGCCGGGTCAGCACCACTTGCGTCTGCGGCGTCCGGGTCGTCCACGGCGGCACGTACTCGGGGCGGAAGGTGAAAATCGTCAGCAGCCGCTCCATGTCGGACTGCGCCATCAGCCGCGTCAAGAACTCCTGCGTCGAGGCGTCCACCCAGTGCAGATCCTCGACGACGAACAGCACCGGCCGTCGCCGAGCGTAGCGCTGAAGCCAGTTCGCCAGCGCTTCCAGCGTTCGCTCCTTCTGGCCTTGCGGGCTGAGATTCAAGGGAGGATAGCGCGGGTCGAGTGGGACGGACAGCAGAGTCGCGAAGAGCGGCACGACGTCCGGTTCGTCCATTCGCAGGGAACGGAGATGATCGGTAAGCCGGTCGAGGCGCGAGCGGGGATCGTCCTCGCGTTGGAAGCCCAGCAGCGTCTCGAAGAAATCGGCGACGGGATAGAGGGCGGTGTTCTGATAGCTGGGCGAGCAACGCCATTCGACGACGGACTCTCCCCGTTCGCTGGACTCTTGCCGAACGTGCTCTTTGAGGACGTGAACCAGGCGCGACTTGCCGATGCCGGCCTCGCCGACCAGCAGCACGACCTGCCCCATCCCCTCTTGCGCCTGCTCCCAGCGGTCGCGCAACAGGCCCACTTCCTGGTCGCGCCCGACCAGCGGCGACAGACCGGCGACGGCGGCGGCCTCGATGTTGTGGCGCACCTTGCTGGGGCGCAGCACCTGAAAAACTTCGATCGGCCGAGTCAGGCCCTTGAGTTGGTGCGTGCCCAACTCCACGCACTCGAAGAACCTCTGCACGAGCCGGTGCGTAGCGGTGCTGATGACTACCATTCCCCGTTCCGCCAGCGCCTCCATCCGAGTCGCCACGTTGCGCGCCTCGCCCACGACGGTCAGCGCGCCGCCGCTGTCGTTGCCGGCCCAGTCGCCCACCAGGGCGAATCCGGTGTGGATGCTGACGCGGCAAGATAGGGTAAACTGCCTTTTTCCTCTCTTCTGCTGTTGTAACTTGCTTATCGCTTCCTGGATCGTCAGGGCGGCATGCACCGCCCGGCGGGCGGCGTCTTCCAGGGCGACGGGGTAGCCGAAGATGGCGAGGACGCCCTCGCCGGCCGAGTCGATGGCGGCGCCCTGACAACGGGCCACCACTTCCTTGCACGCCCGCGCGGCGACGAGCAGTTGCTCCTGCTGGTCCTCGGGGTCCACGTCGTCGGGCGACTCGCCCAGGTCGAACCCGCAAAACAGCGCCGTCACCTGGCGACGCTCGGCGGTTCGCGGCGTCGTTTCCGTCGGCGATTCGTTCTTAACGACCGTATCGCGTGGGACCGCGTGGACGACGGTGTTGGGTGGGGGCGCAACCGGCGGAGGGGGGGGAACGGCCGCTTTGGCGGCTTGAACCCGAATGTCCTCCGCCGGTTGTCCGGATAGGCCGACTCCGCAGCCCCCGCAGAACTGCGCTTCGGCCACGTTGGCCCAGCCACATCGCGAGCAGAAGTTTCCCGAGGCGGGCGGCGCCGGCATCGACCCGGAGGGCGGCGGTTCGGGGTACGCCTCCAGCACGTCGCGCAACTCCTCGACCAGGTCGCTCGCCGTGGTGTAGCGCTCGCCGATGCGCTTGGCCATCGCCTTGAGGCAGATGCGCTCCACCTCACGCGGAATGTTCTGCACCACCTGCCGCGGCGGCTGGGCTTCATCTTCACAAACCTGGCGCACCAGCTCGTCCAGATCGGCCGCGCGGTGGGGGCGCCGTCCGCACAGCATCTCATAAAGCACGACGCCGATACTGTAGATGTCGGTTCGGCCGTCGAGGCGATGGCCCTTGCCGGCCGCCTGCTCCGGCGACATGTACGCCGGAGTGCCGACGCTACCGCCCCTCGGCGCGGTCGGTTCGCGCTCGGTAAGGGCCAGTCCGAAGTCGATCAGCACCGGCGTCTCGTTCGCGGTCAGGATGATGTTGGAGGGTTTCACGTCGCGGTGGACGGTGCTCTGGGCGTGAGCGTGGGCCAGGGCGTCGGCGACGGCGGCGACGATCCGCACGGCCTGCCGCCAGGTCGGCCGGCCAAGGCTCAACCATTCGTTGAGCGGAGTCCCCTCGACGAAGTCGGAGACGATGTAACAGTGATCGCCCTGGACGCCGGCGTCGTGGACGGTGACGATGCCGGGATGGCGCAGCCGGGCCACGCGCCGCGCTTCCTCCAGAAAGGCGGCGGAGGAACTCTGGAGGCGATCGGGGCGCGGAACCTTGATCGCCACTTTCCGATCGAGTTGCGGATCGTGGGCGAGAAAGACGGTGCCGAACCCCCCACTTCGGTAGACACGATCGACCCGATAGCGACCGAATGCTCTCAGGGGGTGCGCCTCCGGTGATTCCTCGGCCGGCGTTGGCGAGATGCACGGAAGCGCGGTCTCAACGCGGAAGGGTCCGGTTTCCGACTGCGCCGACAACTCGTCGTGCCGCGTATCGCCACTCGTTTTCTGTGAGGGGGGGCCGGGAACCGTCGGGTTCTCATCCGGCGAGCGCTTGTCGTTGTCCGTGTTCATCGGACGCCCTCCGAGGACGGCCTGCGGGCGGTGAGGCAGGGACACGAGCACGCAAGCAAATCATTTTAATGTCTAACCGGCGCGGAAGCGGGCTGTCAACCCCCTGGGCAACATTACGCCAAAGAAAAAGGTCTGCCGGTAGGTCCGCGCCGGGTCCAGTTCGACGCGCACCTGCGCGGCGAGGAGCGCCAGCGCCAGCTTCAGGAACATCCACGCGAAGGGTAGGCCGACACACATCCGCGGGCCGCGCCCGAAGGGGAAGAAATAATCGCTGCCCAGCGGCGTGCTCTCCCTCAGTCCAGCTCCCTTCGCCCAGCGGTCGGGGTTGAACTCATCCGGTTTGTGATAATGCGCGGTGGATTGATGCAGCGCCCAGTTGGTGATAAAGACGACCGTGTCGGCCGGCACGAGATGGCCGGCGAACGACACCGGCCCCGTCTTGCGCACATTGCGCGAATGCAGCGGAACCGGCGCATAATAGCGCAGGGACTCGCGCAGCACGCAATCGAGAAACTCCCACTCCTCAAGCCTCGCCAGATCGAGGTTGCCGCCCGGACCTAGGCGCTCGGCCGCCTCGGTTTGGAGCCGCTGTTCCACGTCCGGATATTTCGTCAACAGATACAGGGCCGTCGTCAGGGCGCTGGCGACCGAGAAGACGCCGCCGAAAAAGATATTCGCCAGCACGTCGCGGAGAGCGTCGCCGCTCAGAGGAGTGCCCTGCCGCAGAAGAAAGTGCACCAGGGCCGGGCTGTTTTGGGAGACGTTTCTCCTCGCTTCGTCGAGAAGGACGTTGAAGCGCTCGTGCCAGCGGCCGCGGACCAGCCAGAAACACGGAGACAGGGGGGGCGGCAGCCAACTTATCTGCGTTTTGATCCGGCGGTCGCCGACCCGCGCCAGGCTGAGGAACAGCCGGTAGATCTCATCCGGTAATTGCCGGCCCCACACCGCCACGGCGAAGGTGTCGAACGAGAGTCGCTGGACCGCTTCGAGTAGATCGACCGGACTCGACGCCGAGGCGGTCACGAGTCGGTCGAGTCCGGCCGTCAGTGCCTCGCGCAACGGGTCGATTTGCGATTCCAGCCACGCCGGCAGGTCGGGACTGCTGAAGGGGTGGTTGGCGCGTTTCGTCGCCCACTCCGGATCGTTGGCGAGGAACGGACACGCCGATCCGAGGATCGGCAGCAAGGCGTCGTGAGGCACGTCCTTGTAGAAGTTCTCGCGCTCGGTATCGAGAACTTGCCCAATCAAGGTGGGGTCGTTGAGCACCACAACCGGCTTCCCGAGCAGCCAAATCAGCGTCACCGGGCCGTAGGTGGAGGCATAACCGGCACAGACTTCCCAGGCAAGCTTGCCGAGAAAATCCAGCGCGTTGCCGAAGGGAAAGCTCGGCACCGGTCCCGGTATGCCGGCAAGAGACTTCATGGCCGAACGGTGCCGCATTTGGAACAAACTCGCCAGAACGTTCATGGCTTGCCGCGCCTCCCTGACGTCAGATGTTGATGCTCTGGGGGATGCCGGAGGCAATAAGGAACGAATAGGGCCGGCGATTTTGATTGCGCTGGCGGATCGTATTGTCGATGGCGGCGAGGTCGTTCTGGAACGCACTCAGTGGCGCCGCCACGCGCGGATCGTCGAAGTGGCCGAACGCATAGTGACCCAACACGGTGTAATGGACCGACCCGAGCAGGTAGCCGACGCTCAGTTGCAGGCCGGCGTGGTCCATGGGCGGCAGCACGTTCAGGTAGTCCTGCAAGGTGACGCCGGCCTTGGCCTGGGGCGCGGGGGCGAAACAGGCGAGAGGCATGTTGGGGACATAACTCATCAGGTCGTACTGCGGAAAGTTCACGGCCGCATGTTGCACGCTGGAGGTGAAAAGGATGTGCGTCACGACGTCGGCCAGATAGTCGCGTGTGCCGATCGCGCCGTTTTGTCCCAGGCCGGACACCCGGCCGCCGTCCTGGGCGAGCAATTCCTTGCACCACGCCGTCAATTCCGCGTCCTGCTGCACGTCGGCGTCCGACTGGTAATACAGTTCCAGATAAGCCGTCACCCAGCGGCGGATCGCCTCCCGGTAGAGCAGCGAATCGTCGCGATAAGGGTAGTTGGGCAGGGCGTTGGCGTCCTCGACGCCGCGATCGCGCAAGGTTTGAAGCAGCATCCCGTCGTTGAAGGCGTAGTTTTGCAGGCCCTTCACCGTAAGCCCGCGCGAGGAGTCGATGGTGCCGGCGAGCAGTTCATCGACGATGCCGCCGGCGTTTATCAGGTGGCGCTGCGCCATGTCGTTGATGGCCAGCGTTCCCTCGAAGTGCGGCCCGAGCAGCAAGCCGAGCGGATGATTGGACGCCAGATGCCGGCAAGTGGCGATGACGAACGGTTCGACCAGCAGATGCGTTCGTCCCAGGTGGGTTATCGTTTCGTGATAGTTGCCGTCGGCCATCTCGACGATGGTCTTGGCGATCATCCAGGCGCAGCCGTCGGCCGGCGTGAAGATCGGGTTGTCGGCTCCGGGTCGTTGCCGGCACTGGATGGCGACGGGCCGCAACTCATTCGACATTGGGTCCACGGCAAACAGTGCCAGGGGAGCGTAGCAATACTTTTGCGTATCGGGAAAGGCGCCGTTTTCGACGTTCTCCAGCAGCGCGTAATCGGCGAGGTAGAGGCGTCTTTCGGCCGCGGCCGCGGCCAGCGTATCGCCGTTCAGCACCGAAGCATAGATTGCCTCCGTGACGGGAAAGCGGTCGTCGAGGCGATCCACGCGGCGCAGCAGGACCGGGTTCGGCCCAGCCAGGCGCATCAGGGCGAACACCTGATCGTCCTGATAATCGCGGCTGACGGCCGGCAGTCCGATGGCGCGGAACTGGGCCGTGTAATCCTCAACCGTTCTCGGGCGGCCCTGATCGAAGGAGGCGTGAATGGCATCGTGGATCGCTCCCAACATGCCCTCGACATCCGCGAAGGGACTGGTCAGAAAGGCCACGAGCCGGCGGCGCGCCTCGTTGATCAGGGCCAATCGCCGCAAATCAAAACCCAAGGGAATGCCGTTGGTCAGAATGCGTAGCAGGCGGTCGGCCACCTG
This sequence comes from Gemmataceae bacterium, assembly GCA_036557825.1. Lineage (GTDB taxonomy): Bacteria > Planctomycetota > Planctomycetia > Gemmatales > Gemmataceae > JAJPHU01. The sequence continues at coordinate 13,454 of DATBGU010000073.1, read as the reverse complement.
GACGAGCCATTCCCAGCTGGGGAAGTCGCGCAACGGCAGCCGATCGACCATCGCCAGGGGCGAAACGTAGGTGTAGTTGTACTGATACTGGGCGCGGGTCCGCGACAGTTCAAGGCCTCGCGACTGCGGGGCGGGATCTTGCTGTGGTAAAAAGGCGGACATGGAAGATCCTCAGGAGCGTTCGTCCCCGCATCGTGGGGCAGGCTTCCAGCCTGCCGTTTCTTTGGCAGCAGGCTGGAAGCCTGCTCCACGGCGAGGGCCGAGAACCATTTCCCTACGGATGACTTTCAGGTTTCAACGTGAGGTCACTGGATGAGTCTAATCCGTTGCGGGATGGTGGGAAAGAAGATTCTTCCGCACGGCATTGTCCACTCGTCCCCTCGGCGCTGGTTATCAGGAATTTCTCATCTCCTTTTCATGCCCTGCTAATCGCCCATTTGTGACAATGCCCGGACTCGACAGTCTCCCTCCTTTCAGACCCACGCGCCCAATTGCATCCCCAGCGGTTGTGCGGAGTCGGCATCGCGGTGAAAAGGAAGCCCGGAAGCCGAGTCATTCTCAAAAAGGGAGACTCAGAGGCGGGAAATCGGACATTCGACATTTTTCCCACATTGCGAGGTGGTCCCGATGAAGCATCTCTTGCGCCGCGTGTTCCTCGCCGGCGCCCTGCTGGGGGCGTGGACGGCGGTCCCGCCAAAAGCGGGCGCGCAAGCCCCACCGGAGAAGACGGCGACGCCGGAACAGATCGCCTTCTTCGAGAAGAGCATCCGGCCGGTGCTGGTGAAGGAGTGCTACTCCTGCCATGCGACGAACGCCAAGAAGATCCGCGGCGGCCTGACGCTCGACACCCGCGATGGAATTCGCAAGGGCGGCGACACCGGACCCGCTGTCGTTCCCGGCGATACGAGGAAGAGCCTGATCGTCAAGGCACTTCGCCACACGCAAGACGATTTGAAGATGCCGCCGAAGAAAAAGCTCACCGCCGACGTCATCGCCGACTTCGAGAAGTGGGTCGCCATGGGCGCGCCCGATCCGCGCGACGGGACCACCACGGTCAAGAAAAAGAACGAGATCGACATCGTCAAGGGCCGCACGTTCTGGGCGTTCCAACCGCCGAAGCGGCCGACCCCGCCCGCCGTCAAGAATGAGGCCTGGCCGAAAGACGACATCGACCGCTATCTCCTGGCGGCGCTCGAAGCGAAAAAACTCACGCCGGTGGCCGACGCCGACGCGCGGACGCTGCTGCGGCGCGTGTACTTCGATCTGACCGGACTGCCGCCGACCCCGGAAGACGTGGAGGCGTTCGCCACGGAGTACGCCGCCAGCCCGGACGCCGCGCTGGAGTCCGTCGTGGATCGGCTGCTCGCCAGTCCGCGCTTCGGTGAGCGCTGGGGCCGGCACTGGCTCGACGTGGCCCGCTACGCCGAGTCGAGTGGACGGGCCAACAACTTCGCCTATCCCAACGCCTGGCGTTACCGCGATTACGTCCTGTCCGCCTTCAACGCCGACAAGCCCTACGATCAGTTCATCCGCGAGCAACTCGCCGGCGACCTGCTCACGCCGAAGGACGACGTTCAAAAAACGGAGTTCCTGACGGCCACCGGTTTTTTGGCCATCGGTCCGAAGACCCACAACGAACGCAATCGTCGCCAGTTCGAGATGGACGTGGCCGACGAGCAGATCGACGCCACGTTTCAGGCGTTCCAGGGTCTGACGGCGGCGTGCGCGCGCTGCCACGACCACAAGTTCGATCCCATTCCACAGAAGGATTATTACGCGCTGTCCGGCATCTTCCGCAGCACACAGACGTGCTACGGCACGATCCGTATCATCCAGAGCAATCACCCCAGTCCGCTCGTCGAGTTGCCCAAGAACGGCGGCGCGACGGTCGGTCTCGAACCGCTCACGTCCGAGCGCCGCGCCTCCATCGAGAAACAGCGCGACGACCTGCGCGAGCGGGCCACGAAGGTCACGGGACAAAACGCCTTCATTCAGCGCATTTTCCTGAGTTCGCGAAGGTCCGTGCTGGCGAGCCAGCTCGCCATGTACGAGTCCGACGGCACGCCGAAACTGTTGGCGATGGGCGTGCGCGAGCGCTACGCCCCGACCGATAGTCGGCTGTACGTCCGCGGCGAACTCGATCAGCCGGGCGAGACGGTCAAGCGCGGTTTCCCCCAGGTGCTGACGACGAAACAACCGGACATCCCCAGAGGCAGCGGCCGGCGCGAATTGGCCGACTTCATCGCCTCGAAGGACAATCCGCTGACGGCCCGCGTGATGGCCAATCGCGTGTGGCTGCATCTGATGGGGCGCGGCCTGGTGGCCACGCCCGACAACTTCGGAGCGTCCGGTCAACGACCGAGCCACCCCGAACTGCTCGACCATCTGGCCCTCACCTTCACCGACAACGGCTGGTCGGTCAAAAAACTCGTCCGCACGATCGTCCTCAGCCGCGCCTATCGCCTGTCCTCGCGGTTCGACGACAAGAACTTCGAGGTCGATCCCGACGACGTGCTGGTCTGGCGGATGCCGAAACGCCGTCTGGAAGCCGAAGCGCTGCGCGATACCATGTTGAACCTGTCCGGCCGGCTCAACCTCACGCCGCCGAAGGGCAGCGTGGTGAACCTCAACGGCGAAGGGAACATCGGCTTCCGCTTCCGCGGCGGCGAAGCGGCGACGACCGACGCGCACCGCACCGTTTACCTGCCGATTGTCCGCGATCTGGTGCCGGAAGTGCTGACCTTGTTCGACTTCCCCGATCCGAGCCTCATCCTCGGCGAGCGGGCGACGACGACCGTGCCGGCCCAGTCGCTTTACCTGATGAACAATCCGTTCGTCCTCCGCCAGGCCGAGGCGCTGGCCGAGAAACTCCTGGCTGGCGGCGACGATGACACGGCCCGGCTGAAGCAGGTGTATCTGCTGTGCTATTCGCGTCCGCCCTCGGCAAAGGAACGCGCGACGGCGGAAAAGTTCATCGCGGACTACGGGCAAAAACAGTCCCAGAAAGCGACGTGGGCGGCGCTGTGCCAGGCCCTCTTCGCCAGTGCGGAATTCAGTCACCGATAACCCTCAATCGTCCGCGCCATGCGGTGCGCGAGAGGAGAGAATTCATGTTTCAGAATATGTTGTCGCGGCGAGCGCTTTTGAAGACGACCGGCTGCGGGTTCGGCTACCTCGCCTTCGCGGGGCTTTCGACGTGGGCGGCGGAAAAGAGCAATCCACAGGCGCTGAAGAGGCCGCACTTCCCGGCGAAGGCCAAGCGCGTCATCTTCCTGTGCATGGAGGGCGCGCCCTCCCACGTGGACACCTTCGATTACAAGCCGGAGCTTCCCAAGCTCGACGGCAAAAACATGCCGCGGGCGCGCACGTTCGCCAAGCTGCTGGCGTCGCCGTGGAAGTTCGCCCAGCACGGACAGGGCGGACTGTGGATCTCCGAATTGTTCCCGGAGCTGGCCCGCCACGCGGACGACCTTTGCCTGTTGCGCGGCATGCACACCGACGTGCCGGCCCATTCGCAGGCGTTTTTGCAGATGCACACGGGCGTGTTCCAGTTCAAGCGGCCGTCGATGGGGGCGTGGGCCTTGTACGGGCTTGGCAGCGACAATGACAACCTGCCCGGTTTCGTCACCATCAGTCCGCCGCTGCAAAACGGCGGCCCGGCCAACTACGGCAGCGCCTTCCTGCCGGCCGTCTATCAGGGCACGCCTATCCGCACCGGCTTTCGGAGGTTCGGCGGAGGAGCATCCACCGGCACCCCGACCGTCAGCAACATCCGCAACCCCAATCAAACGACCGACGCGCAGCGCATGCAGCTCGATTTCATCCAGTCGCTCAACCGAGAGGAACTGGAGCGCGAACCGCATCACGAGGGCGTCGAAGGGGCCATCGGCTCGTTCGAGCTGGCCTTCCGCATGCAGAAGGATCTGCCCAAGCTGATGGACCTCGCCAACGAGACGGAGGCGACGAAGAAGCTATACGGCATCGGCGAGCAGGCGACCGACAATTTCGGCCAGCAGTGCCTGCTGGCGCGGCGCTTCGTCGAGGCGGGGGTCCGCTTCGTCGAGATCACGTCGGGCGGCTGGGACCACCACACGAACCTGAAGACCGCTCTGGCGAACAAGGCGCAAAGCATCGACAAGCCGGTGGCGGGACTGCTGCGTGACCTCAAGACGCGCGGTCTGCTGCAAGAGACGCTGGTCTTGTGGGGCGGCGAGTTCGGCCGGACGCCGTACGCCCAGGGCCGCGACGGCCGCGACCACAACCACCGCGGCTACACGACGTGGATGGCCGGCGGCGGCGTCAAGGGCGGCTTCTCGCACGGCTCCACCGACGAGTACGGCTACGAGGCGGTGGAGGGCAAGATCCACATCCACGACTGGCACGCGACCATCTTGCACCTTTTGGGCCTGGAGCACACGCGGCTCACCTATCGCTACGCCGGCCGCGACATGCGTCTGACCGACGTGAAGGGGGAGGTGGTGAAGGACATTCTCGGTTGAGGTTTCGAGACTCGCACACGGAGCGATGAGGGGCATTTTGCTCTACCGCGTTCAGGCCGTTCTTTGGGCGAGGAGGGTCCAGCCAGCGTTGCGGGCTTGTCAGGTGGTGGAACAGGTGTAGAATTGCTGTCGGACTTGGCAACGCTCCTGAAACCTGGGTTGCTGTATTCCCGGCCTACCTGGTGACAACGGGTAGGCCATGCTTTTCATGAGACGAGTGCGGCAACGGCTGGTTGGACGGAACACGGCAAACGACAGAAAGCCTTGATTTCAAGGCGTTTGCCGCCTTAGCTCAGCGGTAGAGTACAGCTTTCGTAAAGCAAAAAGAAGCTGAAAACCCCTTGAAAACAATGGGTTTTTGCATTTTCCACAACCCCAGTTGACCCTGAAAACACTCATCAACGGTTGTAGTCGGTTGTAGTTTTCGGACAAGGGCTGTCCGTGATTCTGCTTGGAATCTTCTTGCGTCCACCCTCCCACCCGGTACGCTCGCCTGTCAGCCGGCGGCGCGTGTCTGCCTCGTCGGGATGGGCAAAAGCGGCCTAGCCGCGACGCGCTCCGTTGTGCGTCACGGCTAACCCAAATGCGTCACTCGGCAGAGAAGTCGGCGAGGAAGTCCTCGAACGCTTTGCGCTGCGTGTGTTCGACGCCTTGCAGCTTCTTGATGTCGGCGAGATACTTCTCGATCTGCGTCTCCTGCTCGTTGAACTTCTTGACAATGCGTTGGAACGCCTCCGACGTTTGCGGCAACTCCTTCAAGTTTGAACGCAGACGCGGCTGGTCCTGACGAATCGTCTCCAACTGACGCTGAAGCTCCGCGATCTCCCGCTGCGTCTTGGCCGTCGCCCAACGCAACTCCATCGCCTGCTGCAAACCCTTCTTCACCTTGTCCGAGGTGATCGTCTGGCTGATGAAGTGACGGATGTTGTTGTCATCGACATTCGTCAACTGCACCGTGGCATTGATGACCCGCTCCTCGGTGACGGTCTGCGTCTGGGTCTTGCCGCCGGGAACCTTCAGTTGGAAGCGATAGACATCGCTGGCGGTTTCGACGGGTTTGGTGTCGGAGACGAGCTTGAAGTCGTTGCGGACGGGATGCTCGATGAGCAGGGTGCGTTCCTGCTCGTTGCGGTTCTTGATGGTGTAGGTTTTGGATTCGCGGAGCTTGGTGGTGGTGTGTAGCACGCCCTTGACGGCCTTGACCTGGATAAGCCGGCCGTTGTCGGTGGAGGGCACCGGATTGACTTCGGTTCCCAGGTCGATGGCGTAGGAGATGAGGCGTTCTTCGTTGGGCTGGAGGTCGAGGATGCGCGCGTCGCCGGCGTAGTTGGAGCCTTCAAAGACGGTGATGGGTCCTTGCATCAGATGCAGTCCGGAGGTGTTCTTGAACTTCAGTCCCAAGAGCGGGAACTTGGCTTGCGTGCGTTCGTTGTAGATGCTGACGCGCGTGCCTTCGACATCCTTGTTGATAATGGGCAGGAGGGCCGACTTTTGGCGCGCGAGGCTGACGGGCTTGTCGATGGCGTACTGGAAGAAGTCGCCCAACTTCGCCGCCGACGCTACTGAGGACACGCCGGCACCGAGGTCCATCCGTTCGTTGAGTGACCGTTTGGACCTCTCCGCGAAGGTGGCGACCCTATCGGCGCCAGCGGACTTCCTGGCGTCAGACGGTTTCTTCTCCTCGCGCTTCTTGCCCTCATCAGCCTTGCCATTTTTAGACATGCCCCCAAGCCCCGCAGCATGACCGAAGAGCGCTGCGTTGTCATCCATGCTGCCGCTATAGGCGACGGGCCGGAGGGAGGCGAACAGCTCCATCTCGACGACTGGCCTCGGCACGTACAACGGCTGATACAGGTCCATCTGGAACGAAATCGGCCGACCACTAACCAAGGCCATACGCACGTCCTTCCAGTCCTCGTCCGACGGGTTCTCCACCACCGCCCAACCCTGCAAAAACGGCTTGTGCTCCTGCTTGTCCAGCACCAGCCGATAGCTGGTCTTCCAGATGGGGTTCTCCACGACGTAGCTGACACGGACTTCGCGTTTGCCCTCGCCGACGAAATTGATCGACACCGCCTTCTTCTGCGTGTCGTGCGACAAGGCCAGGGTCTCCAACGCCTTCTTGAACTCGCTGTCCAGGGTCGGATTGAGGAAACGCACCCGCTGCACCTCCGGCAGCTTCAAACTGCGCATGCCGTCGGCGCACCACAGGTTGAGCAGTTCCACTTCGACGGTGTCCTTGCCGCCGACCGCTTGTTTCTGTTTCTCGCAGCCGACCAGCGTGCCGGTCAGCGTGCCGGGTTGGGTTGCGTTGGTTTGCTGCAAGACCACTTCGACCTTCTCACCGCGGGCCTGGTCGAGAATCTGCATGAAGGAGGGATTGGTGGTCAGGTTGACGGCGAAGCTTTTGAGAGTGCGTTCGATGGGTGCGTTGCTTTCGTAGGAGACGGTGGAGATGTGTCCGCCGTCGAGGTCGCGCAGGACCATGGACTTGAGCAGGTCGTTGATGTCCGTGACCGGGAAGGACAGATCGACGCGGGCGCTGCCCTCGACGGCGCCTTCACGCTGGAAGTAGCCGACCCCGCTGCTGAACAGCAGGACTTGGCCGATGGGCAACTGCGTCACCTTGACTGCCGGCCCTTCCTGCGGTGCGGCCTTGTTCGGTTCGGCGGTCGAGGGGCGAGGCGACAGGAAGATGAGGCCGCCCAGGGCCAGCAGCATACCGCCAGTTAGGCAAACCAAGTACCATTTGCGAGCCATGATCCGACTCCCTGAAAAAAGAATGCTCACCCTTGAAAACCATTCCGGCACAACTCACCTTATAGACGACTCCGCCGCACCGCCGGATTGACGGTCATTTCCGTGCTCCGTCCAGGGGAGTGGCATCTCGTCCGCCGTCCCTGCACAGTAGCGGATGCCTACCGTTACCTCACCGGACACGCGGAGGATCGCTTTGGGTTGTTCCGGTGCCGTCTCCTCTGGTTTAGCGCATCGTCGCGGCGCTCCTCCCGCCTGCCACATTTTCCACCTTGGCAGTCTTCAATCTGCCGATCAGACAGTCCGATGGGCCTAACTCCGCTGTGGAAGCGAGATAGGCTCGGCACGTCATTTGCGCTTATCTGAGACGAGATAAGTTGGGCCGGCGAGTGTCGTTACCACTCCCGGCCCGTGGCAGAAACCTAATCAGGAGGTTCCCGCATGAACACATCTACCACCAATCCCCGCACGCCGCAACAGCGGTCGATGCAGTACTTCCACACCGGCTTGTCGGCCTGTTGTGGATCAAGCAAGGACGCAAGGAAACCGGCTACATAGTGGAGGACACATCGGCCTACACCAACGCCGACGCTTCCACCTTCCGCCTTACCAAGACGGACGGCACGGTCTACAACGTGCTGCTGGACGGACCCGCGAGCCTGTGCGATTGCCTCGGATTCGAGCATCGCGGTATGAACACCAAGGACGGCAAAGGCTGCAAGCACGTCGCGGCACTGACACTCCTCCGTCAACTGAAACGCATCTGACACACACGACACGGCGGGACTCGCCCATCCCGCCGGATTGGAGGGCTTCACCATGTTCGCATGTATGGAGTACGGCAAGCGGTTCAAGACCGCCAACGCCGCTTACAAGCCCAGCATGAACGGCTGCCCCAAGTGCGGCGGCGTGGACATCGACATCGACGTTCTTGGTCAATCGCTACTTAGCGCTTCGAGCTTACGCTGCAAGAGCCATAGACGCCCAGCCACATCATCGACACCAGAGATGCCGTGGAGAAAGCTGAGGCTGCGAGTCACGGCATCGAACGCCACTGCGGCATTGTTCGCTCCTTGAGCGACTTTCAGATAGTCGATGGCGACGAGCACGCCGGCGCTCGCACCGCCGCCCTTGGCCATGGTCATCAGGTCTTTTCTGATCGAGGCCAACTCCTTCATCGCCCTTTGCAGAGGCAGATTCGCGGTGTCGAGAATCTCCTTCGCGGAATACACCTTCGACCTAGCCCAGGCCTCTACGCGTCCGGCATCGTCGCGAGCCTCAATGAGGAAACCACGAAAGCTGCTACCCCTTTCATTTTGGAAACGAAAATCGAGGATCTCGGTAGCCTCCACTACGGCCTTGCGTGTGAAATCTCTGGTCTGATCGCTCTGTGCCACCACCGCATCCCACCCAGCAATGATTTTGTTCAGCTCGAGCCTCGCGTCAAACGCTTTGCTGACGATGTTGCCGGCACTGTTGCGGTACGCTTCGATGTATTCCAGTTCGCCAAGGCTAACGAAGCCTTGGCCCGTTTCTAGGAATTTCGTGACCTCAGGTAGCGCGGCCTCGGCCCTTTGTAGCGCGTTGACCGCCTTCCTCAGTTCACGCGCCCCATTCTCGAACTCTGCGACATGGTCTAGCAGGTCTTTAGCGATCTCTACCCTTTTGCTCACGTTCTCCAACGCGGCAAAATGGGCGGCGTGGAGTTGCAGGTAAAGCAGTGCCACATCGAGTGCCCCAACCCTGCCCAACTCGGTGACAGACTCAATTTCGCTCGTTATTGTCGCTGACTTCGCGCCCCCGCCTCCGCCCGATGTCGGCCCCGGTGGCTTCTCCGTGACGATTTCGCCTTCCACTACGTTTCCGCGTCCTGTTTCCCCACCTTTCTTCACCCAACCGCCGCGGGGATCCCACACTTTTGTGGGTGTGGGCTCCTCCTCCACGAATGTGGGCTCGTCCTCGTCGAAGCCGCCGGAGCGGCGGACCACATTCGCCTCATCGCCGGATTGGTTCTGGGCGACGTGTGCCAACTCATGGGCAATCAACCGCCGTCCCTTGTGTGTACCCGGTGCAAAACGGTCCTTAGCAAACACGATGTCGTGTCCCACCGTGTAGGCATGCGCGTTCACGTCCCGCGCCGATTGCTCGGCAGCTGCGCCGGTATGCACCCGCACCCTGGAAAAGTCGTGACCGAAGCGCTGCTCCATGTCCTGCCGTAATGCAGGCTCCAGCAGCCTGCCGGGGCTGGCTAGGGCTTGGTCCACACTGGAGGGCGCCGCATCCCTCTGCCCGGTCGGTTGCTCCGCTAGGCGCTGGATATGCAATGGCGCGCCGCTGACGGCGGGATGTGCCGGCGTTGCCATCACCTGATCGGCGATCCGGTCCGCTTCTCGTTCGTAGACATCCCCCGGCTCGTTCACCGTGAGGTTGTTTTGCAGACCCAAACGCTTCTTCCCGCCCTCCTCGCCTTCTTCGTGTCCGACGGCCCGCTGAAGCAGGAGCGCGGGGTGACAGACCGGGCCGCCTTGCAGGGCCCGGCTGACGGCCTGATTGCCCGCGGTTCGCTGTAGGTGCAAGAGCAGGGCAAGCGGCTCCGACCGCTGGCGCGGCGACTCCCGCCGTGCCGACGCCGGTTGCCTCTCGGCCGACTGATGGCTCGTCTGCGCTCGCTGTCCAAAGAACATGATGCACTCTCCCCGCTTTACGTTGGACCATCGCTCTGGTCAAGGCAACTCGGACGCAGAGTTGATCTCGCCAGGCGGGTCGATGGCGATTCCGCCCCTCGCAAGCCCGGGAGACGGCGGCTTCGCCGTGTCGATCGTGATCCGCACGGAGCTGGCCGGCTTGCCCGGCAGCTCCAAAATAATAGTGTATTCCGCCCGCTTCAGGAAGCGTTCTCCGCCCATGTCGCCAGATTGCAGGGACTTTGCTAGGCCTGGCTTTCTTCCTCGTGAATCTCCGGCACCTGCATGCCCCATTTCCGCACGTGGGCCTTCCACATGTGTTTGGTGATCGACGCCTTGAACAACTTCGGATGCAGGAAGTGGCCGCGTTCAAAATCCTTTTTGTCTTCTTCCACCACCACCCGGTGGGCGTTGGCGTAAACGTCCTGGCGAACCCCCGTCACCGTCCAGGAAACCTGGACGTTCGGCTTGTCGGTCTTGATGCCGAACCGGCAGTCCTTGACCTCTTGGACCACGGCGGCCAGGGCCAGCTGGCCGATCGGCGTGAGCTGGTAGCGGACGTCCTTGTTGAGGGCGTCGAAGTAGCCGGGCAGCTCGACGGTGGCCTCGCCGTTTTCGTTGGTGGTGACCACGCCGGTGTAGACGTTCATCATGTCCGGCGACTCCACGAACGCGTGCCTGAGGAACTTGTTCTCCGGGTCCAGCGGGTGGTCGATGAAAAAGGTGCCGGCGCTCTTGGAGAGCGTGCCGACCACCTGTACGTCGCCGCCGAAGAACCCGGCCATGTTGGGCAAGGCCAGGCCCGCGAAGTTCTGGGACGCCTTCGTGTGCGCACTGAGGCCGTTGGTGGTGCCCGTTACGTCCAGGCCAGTTGTGTTGTTTGCCCCCACGGCATTGATGGTGACGCCGCCGCTGCCCACGTCGACGGTCAGCCCCCAGCCGGCGCCGGCGTTGCCCCAAAAACCGACCCGGTTGTTGTCCGCCATGCCGACGAAGGCGCGGTCGCCGACCCCCGTCTGGAACATCCAGATGCCCGCGGTGCCCGCGCCTCCTTGCCGGACGCGCATGCGGTCGGCGACGTCGAGGCGGAAGCCCGGGCTTTGCGTGCCGATGCCGACCAAGCCGTTGTCGGTGTTCATCACCAGCCCCCAGTTGGCGCCGTTGCTGCCCCAGAAGCCGACCTGGTTGTCGTTGGCCATGCCCAGGAAGGCGCGATCGGCGTTCGGCCCGGTCTGGAAGAGCCAGACGCCCGCGTCGCCGGCGCTGCCTTGCCGGACGCGCATGCGATCGGCGACGTCGAGGCGGAAGCCGGGGCTCTGGGTGCCGATCCCCACGTTGCCGGTGGTCGTGTCCATCACCAGGCCCCAGCTCGCGCCGGTGTTGCCGAACAAGCCGACCTGGTTGTCCGAAGCCATGCCGATCATCGCTCGGTCAGCGTTCGCCGCGGTCTGGAAAAGCCAGATGCCCGCGCCCTGCGTGACACCCTGGCGGAGGCGGACGCGGTCCTGGACATCCATCTGCACGTGGTTCTGGCCCGAGGACTGCAGGTCGGCGAAACCGGCGCCGACGCGGAGGTAGGGCGTGTCGACGCTGACCCGGGTTGGGTTGCTCAGGACGAGGTTGTCGCCGCTGGTGTCCTTGAGTTGCGAGCCGAAGAGGTTGAGTGTCGCCGGGCCGTTGGTCCGGCCAAACACCCCCCCGGCCACGTCGATTACGAAGTTCTCGGTGCCGGCGAGCGTCTCCAGTCCGGTGGTGTCGGCGCTGATGGTGAGGCCGCCGGCGTTGCGTGGGCGGATTTCACCGGCCGGCTGGTTGTCGACCGTAAAGTGCTGGGGCATGTTGGAGGTCGCCTGCGCCTTCCAGAAGCGGGCCCGGCCGACCGGCAGTCCGGTCTGCTGGCGCAGGTCCTGGGTCAGGGAGATGACGTTGCCGGCGGCGTCGAAGCCCAGCCGGGCCAGGACGACGCGGGAGCCGTCGTTGGCGAACTGGGCCGCCGGCGTCAGCCGCAGCCAAGGCGTGTGCAACATGTGGAAAAGCTGCGACGAGTTGAAGGCGTTGTCGTCGAACGTCTCCCGAAACTCGAGGGTCAAGTACTGGTCGCCCGCGCCGACCGTCGAGGTGTCGAAGGCGACGCCCGCAGCCGTCACGTTGGCCAGGGTGGAGGTCACGTTGGCCTGGGCGTTGGGGTTGACTTCCGCGAAGCCCCCCGCCGCCAGGGAGATGTGCCGGCCGGCGACGTCCAGGGCCACGCCGGGGGCGATCGTGACGCCGGGGCTGCCGACCGTCGCGGTGACGCCCAGGCCGCTGGCCACGCCCCAGTCGTGCAGGCCGCCGCCCAGCTGGGCCGTGGGCACGGCGAACTGCTCCTGGTCCACGCGGCTCTCGCCGTTGGCGGTGTTGCCCTGGCGCTCCAGGTTAGTCTTGGGGTTGAAATACGTGGTGCGGACGATCGGCTTGTTGTCCATGGTTCTCTACTCCTTACGCGGGAATTTAACTAGGGCTTTCCGTGAACAGCTCCCAGTAGGTCTGCGCCGGATTCTCCCCGTTGACGATGTCGCGGACAGTGCCCAAAACCCCGCTCATAGCGGCGACTCGCTGGCCGGCGTCCTGCGGCAGGCGCGCGTTCGGGAAGTGGACGATCACACCGAAGCCGTGCGGCCGCACGCGCCAGGTGCTGTCTCGCGACGAAACCTGCGGCATGCCCGGGTCGCAGACGTAGGCCACGCCTCTTGCCACCGCCAGCGCCTGCGGGTACACCAGGCGGCCGGGCTGGCTGACAAAGGTCACGGAAGGTTGCGCAACGTCTAGCCTGGTTCGGTAGAGGCCGGCCGGCTTCGCCACGTCCGGCCGGAAGGGGAAAGCCGCCGGCGGCCGTTCGGGCTTGAGTCCCGTGTCGAGGACGAATGCGTCCCCGGCCGGACCGAGTGCCAGCCCGGTCGGGGACACGAGCGGGCTGGCCAGCGGGTCCAGGAGCACCGTCTCCGTGGCCGTCCACTGGGGGTCGTTGCTGCGGTCGACGTGAACGCGGACCAGGTTGCCGGTCAAGTCGGCCGGTACAGGCGGCGACTGCTGTTGCTGTTTGCCGCCGTCGCCGAGGAGGTAGTCACCGCCCGACAGGGCCAAAAGGGACAACGGCTCGACCACCTTCTGTAGAGCGACCCGGCGGATTTTCGGGGCGGTGTCCGGGTCCACCAGGACGACCAGGCCCGGTTTCGCGGGGCTCGCCTTGTCGGCGCCGCGGTCCAGGAACACCAGGTCGTTGGTGGCCGGGTCCGCGGTCATCGCCACCGGCGTGAAAGCGAGGCTCGGAAAGGTCGGCGGCCAGGGCGGATTTGCCGGGCTGTACTTCTGAGCCCGGAAGCCGTCCGACGGAGTCAGCAGGTACAAGAGGCTCTGGCCGTCGAGGAACCAAACTTGCCAGCCGGCCACGTTTCGGACGATTACCGCGGTAACACCCTGGAAGGTCCATTCGGTAGTGGTGTTATCCGGGTTATGAATCAGGTGTAGCGGCTGC
>DATBGU010000072.1:0-12278 GCA_036557825.1 Gemmataceae bacterium | reverse complement strand
TTCGGCGGCCGCAATCACAGCACCGCCGTCGCCGCCGAGAAAAAGGTGCGCCGGTGGATCGAGTCCGACTCCGAACTGGCCCTCGGTCAGCGCCGCATCCGCGTGCGCGAACTCATCGACCGCATCGAGCGCGATCTGTTGCGCTGAATGAGATTACGAGAAATTGAACGGATTGTCCGAGGGCGGCGGAGGCGGCGGTTTCTTCGCCACCTTCCGCACCTGCGGGACTTCCGGAGCCGCGGCCGGCCGAGGTGCGGCCGGTCGCGGACGGGCTGCCGCTTGAGGAACGGCTGGCTGCGCCGCGAAGGGACTGCTCTCGCTGACGATTTCGCGCGGACGCCGGCGACGATATTTGCGCACGGTGGCCCACACCGTCCACACGAAGAAAAGGAAAGCGAAGAAGGCGCACACGCCCAGGATCGCCCACTCGAAGGCGTGTGTGTGGTCAAGCAGGAACTCCTCGAATTTCGTGTGCTCGCGCAGCGCGCGTTTCTGTTCGTCGAAGCGGAACAGGAACCAGTAGAACGTGAAGGCGAGCGGATAATACGCCAGCAGCGCCAGCGCCGTGAGGAGCGACGGGATTTTTTTGATCGGCGCGAAGTAGCCGATCAGCAACAGCAGCGTCCCGAAGCCGAGCATGACAAAAGCGAGGATCGGCATTGCCGGATATTCCGGCAAGGCGATGTGCTCCACCCAGGACGGGACCGTCACGGTCACGGTGTCTTCGGCGGACATGATTCAACTCCACGATGGGCCGCGCCGCCCTGCGTGTTCACTCCTGAATTCGCTCATCGGCCGGACGCGGCGCCTTGTCGCCGCCGTCGGTGATGGCATCGGTCACGGGCGGAGCGGTCGCCGGACGATCGCCGAAATGCTCGCCGGCCCGCAGACGGTCGGCGTACTCGATGCCTCGATAGTAGTCGTCCTCGCTCTCGACGGGCGCCGCGTTTTTGGCAATCTGAAAGGCAATCACCGCGCCGGTGATGGCCCCCCCCAGGGCGAGAGCGAAGATGAGGAGTCCTCCTCCATCTTCAGCGCCCGCGGCGGCGGCAATGACCACGCCGAGGAGCGCCCCTCCGATCTCGCCGCCAATCCACATACCGACGAGCATGAACTGATAGCCGGTTTTTTTCCGGCCCTTGCTCTCCACGATTTTGCCGATTTTCCCGGCGAGGACGAAGAGAATGACGATTTCCAGCATGAGACACCCGCTGACGAAGTTGAGGGTTCACAGCGCCGCTCGCCGGGCCGCCTTGCTCGCCTCGATGCAGGCGCCGGCCGTCGGCAGCATCTTGCGCGGGCTGCATCGACCGTCCGGGTTGAACGCGCCTCGCAATCGCAACATCATACCCAAATCTTCAGGCGTGAACAGCTTCGGCATGAAATCTATTTTCTCCACGCCGATGCCGTGCTCCCCTGTGACGCTGCCGCCGACGCGAATGCACTCCTCCAAAATCTCATGGCTCGCCGCCAGCACGCGCTTCACCTGCTCGGCGTCGCGCTCGTCGAACAGCAAAATCGGATGGATGTTGCCGTCGCCCGCATGAAAGACATTGCAGATGCGTAAATTGTACTTTTCGCCGATACGCTGAATTTCGCGGAGGATGTGCGGCAGCCGCGTGCGCGGCACGACGCCGTCCTGCGTGCAGTAACTCGGCGCCAGCCGGCCGACGGCGCCGAACGCCTGTTTGCGCGATTTCCACAGCAGCAACCGCTCGGCGTCACTCGTCGCCCGTCGCACCTCGCGGGCGCCGTTCTTTTTGGCGATGGCCGTGATGCGCTCGGCCTCGCCGTCCAGTCCCGCCTCCAAACCGTCCACCTCCATGATGAGTACGGCCCCAGCGTCGAGGGGGAAGCCGAAGTGAAACGCGGCCTCGACCGCCTGTAAGATCAGCGTATCGAGCATCTCCAGCGCCGCCGGCACGATGCCGGTCCCGATGATGTCGCTGATAGTGTTGGTGGCGTCGTCCACCGTCTCGAAGACGCCCAGCAGCGTTCGGTACGCTTCCGGGTTGCGCGTGATGCGCACCCACGCCTTGGTGGTGATGCCGAAGGTGCCCTCCGAGCCGACGATCGCGCCGGTCAGATCGTAGCCGGGATTGTCCTCCGCCGGGCCGCCGGTGCGGACGACCCGGCCGTCGGGCAGCACGAACTCCAGACCGAGGACGTGGTTGACGGTGACGCCGTACTTGAGCGTGTGCGGGCCGCCGGAGTTGGTGGCCACGTTGCCGCCGATGGTGCAGGCCCCTTGGCTCGACGGGTCCGGCGCGAAGTGATAGCCCTTCGGCTTGAGGTGGTTGGTCAGCCACAAATTGATGACGCCCGGCTCGACCACGGCATAGCGATTGCGATAATCTACTTCGAGGATACGTTTCATCCGCGACAAGGTAATCATGACGCCGCCGCCGACCGGCAAACAACCGCCCGCCAGGCTGGTTCCCGCCCCGCGCGGCAGAAACGGCACGTCCAGTTCGTTACACACCTTGACGATTTGCACCACTTGCTCCGTCGAGGTCGGGAAGACGACGACATCGGGCTTGTTCTTCTCGATGGTGAAGCCGTCGCATTCGTAGACGAGCAATTCGCTGGCGGAAGTCAGAATGGCATCGCGGCCGACGATGTCGCGGAGACGATCGATCAGGGACGCGGTCGCGGTTGTGGACATGGAATGTTTCACGAGGGAAAATCCGGGTGATTCGCTCAGGGTCTATGTGCATCCTATGTAACGCGGGGACCAAGGCAGCGCCCTCTTCACTCCCCACGCACGCGGCGATAATCTGGAGGGAGCAATGGCCCTGGGAGAGAGCGAAGATGAAATGGTCGTCCGTTCTTCGTCGGAACTGGCCGCTGCTGATCGTGGTCGTCGCGGCGGCGGCGTGGTGGCCGGCTTACAACTATCTGGCGGGCTTCCGCAAGCCCGACGTGCCCTACGTCACGACGCCCGATGAAGTGATAACGGCAATGCTCGATTTGGCCGAGGTCGGCGAGAAGGACACCGTTTACGATCTCGGTTCCGGCGACGGCCGCATTGTCCTCGCCGCCGCCCGCGATCGTGGCGCCAGGGGCGTCGGCATCGAGATCGATCCGGAACTGGTGGATCGTTCGCGCGAGTCGATCCGGGCTGCCGGGTTGGCGAGCAAGGTACGAGTGATACGCGGCGACATTTTCAAAGAGAACCTCACCTCGGCCACCGTCGTCATGCTGTATCTCCAGCCGAACGTGAACGAGCGTCTGCGGCCGCAGTTGGACGCGCTGCGGCCCGGCACGCGCATCGTCTCGCACATGTACTCGATCAAGGGAGCCAAGCCGGTCAAGAAGATCGAGGTCCACTCGGAGGAAACGGGGCTGGATCACTTGCTGTATCTGTGGGTGACGCCGATCGACTGGGAATGAGCCGCCCGGCGTCACTTCTTGAGGAGCTTGACGACCTCCGACTCGATGGCCTTGTAATCGACCTGCTCGCCAACCATTTTCTTCGCGATGCGGTTATCGCGGTTGAAGACGAACACGCACGGATAGCTGTCGATGTTCAGTTTCTCCTGCCATTCCTCCGGCGGAGCCTCCAGAATCAGGTTCGTGAAGGCCGCCTGTTTTTTCGTGAGGAAGGCATCGACCTCGGCGCGGATTTCCTTGTCCTTGGGATCGTCGAGGCTGACCGACATCGCCACGAAGCCGTCCGCGGCGTATTTCTTGTGCATCTCGACCAGATGCGGAAATTCCCGTTTGCACGGCAGTCAGTAGGTAGACCAGAAATCGACGACCACCACCTTGCCCCGGTGGCCGCGCACCAGCTTGCCGAGGTCCGCGTAGGTGGCCGGCCGAGCGCTGATCTTGTCATCGCTCGACGGCGCCGCCGCGACCGCCACGCCCATTCCCAAAAGAAGCGCCGCCAGAGCGCCCCGCTTCACACATCGCATGATCGATTGTCCTCAAATGTAGGTCAGACTTTCCAGCCTGACAGCTTCCCTCAACGAGTCAGGCTGGAAAGCCTGACCTACAGGTATCGTAACCACAACGCCGGCAAATCAAAGGCCGTTCGTGCCAGCGGTCGGATCATGGATGCGGTACAGCGTGCCCTTGAGGCGTCGGCCACCCGGTTCGCCGGCACGCATGATTTTCGTGGTGAACGGAAGCCCCTCCGCCGTCAGCGTGTCCCGCAGAACGTGCGACGGAACGCGGTCCTGGTCGGTCACAAAACATACGCCGCCCGGCTCCAACATCTTCTTGATGAGGGCGACCAACGGCGCGACGTTGCGCATCTCGTAGATCAGATCCGAGGCCAGAATGATGGGGAACTGCCGGTCTTCCGGTGGATAGCGCCAGTCCATTTGCAAGGTGTCGAAGCCCTGCAAGCCGTTGCTTCGCGCGTTGTCCGCGGCGAAGCGCAGGGCGGTGGCGTCGTAGTCACTGAAGGTGACGCGCAGACCGCGCGCCAGGGCGGCGATGCCCGGCAGTCCCAAACCGCAGCCGACTTCCAGCGCCCGCGCTCCCGGCGTCCACTCTTCGCGGAGAATCGCCTTAGCCAGCATCCGCGCCGCCGGCCAGAGGTCGGCCCAGTAGGGCATGTACTCGTCCGCGGCGAAGGCGGCGCGCACGCTCGGATGGTCGAGCAGGCGATCCGATTGTCCCGGCCGAGCGAGGATGAAGGTGCGATCTTCCACGATGACCTGCTCGCGGAGCAGCGGTCCTAGGGCGTCGGCGGGCGTTTCCGGCATCGGCGGCCGGTCGATGGGGTCGGCGTTCATGGCAACAGCATTCCGAAGAACCTCACAACGTACCTACGTGGTGAACCAACTCCGCATGGGTGAGCGGCCGGTCGGTGGGGAACAAACAATAGCAGGCGGGAGCGCCGAGGCTATCGAGAATGAGTTGGCGATCGTTGGGCACATCGAAGCCGTTGTCGCAGGGCACGTGGCCGCTGATGAGCAGGTCGGCGTCCATCCTCGCCAGGAAGGCGGCGGCCGTTTCGGCGCGCGTGTCGCGGCCCCAGACCAGCGAATGCACCGCTCCGCCGGGAACGACGTCCGCCTCCGTGGACACATCGCGTTCCAGAACAGCGGGATCAAAGTCCTCCAGGCGCGACGCGGGGGGCAGACTATGACTGAGCAAAACACGGTTGGGCGTCCGCAGCGCCAGCGGCACGAGGGCGAGCAGTTCCTCATAGACGGCGTACACCTCCGGCGCTCGGCTACCGTAGGCGGTACCGACGCCCTCGCGAAAGACTTCATTGAGGTCGAGATCGCCCTTGCTGACACGGCGGCGCGTGTACTGAGCCAATTCGTGATTGCCGAGCAGGAAGTGGACCTGCCGGGGGAACTGACATTTTAGCGCCGCCATCAGGTCGAGCAACTGGTGCGATTTGTCGCCGCCGGCCGGGTAGTGATAGGGACCGTGGACGACTTCCTGTAGGACGAAGTGACGTTGCGGATTGCGGGCAAGGTCGGCCTTGGTCATCAACCGGCGGAAGTTCTCGACGTTGCCGTGCAGGTCTCCCCCTACCAATACCTCGGTCACGCCCTCCAGCGCGACAACCCGACCGCGGCGGCCGGGCGTCTCGCGAAAGCACTGCATGGCACGGCGAAGGGTGCTAAGGATGCGCTCGGGGTCAGGCATGATTGAATGAAAAAACTAACCACAGAGTCACAGAGAACACAGAGAAGAAAACACAGAGAAAATAAAAAACATTCACACGTTTACCCGAATTGGAAAGCAATCCTTTCTCTGCCTATTTTTGTCTTCTCTGTGTCTTCTCTCTGTGTTCTCTGTGACTCTGTGGTTAGTTATTTTTGGGTTTAGGCGATTTCGACTTTGGCTTTCTGGTCGCTCGGCGGCACGGCCTCGAGCTTGTCGGCATCGAACCAGTCGGGGTTGAACTCGACGCGCTCGGGCTTGCCCTTGTCCGTGTGCATGGCGTAGTTGGCGGTCAGGGCGACAATTGCATCGACCATCGCCACCTCGCCGTGGCAGCGCGTTAGGCGCTGCTTGTACTTGGACTTGCCGTCCTTGTCCTTTTCCTTCTCGTATCCGAGCTTGGGATCCCACAAGCGAACGCAGTAGGCGAAATCCTCCATCTCCTCCGTGTAGCCGCGGCTGACGCGCGCGGGGGAACCGATGGCCGTGCCGGTCACGGTAACGGACGGTCCTCCCCAGGTCGAGCCGGTCTCCAGCACCGGCTTGTCCTTGCCGCTGGAACTAACGCCCACTTCGGTACCGCGCGCCGGTGTCTTGACCTTGCCCGGCGGATTCTCCGGAAACAGCATCACCGATTCCTCTTTCTCGACGATCAGCGTGCCGCGCGTGCCCATGACGCACTCGCCGTAATTCTCGAAGCCGTTGGTGCTGATCGACGAGTAGGTGACGATCACCTTGTCGTCGGGATTTTTTTTCGGGTCGTAATTCTTGCCGGGGAACTCGTAGGTGGCGAAAACGTGGTCGTCGATGTCGCGGTCGTTGTGGCCGGGACCGAAGAACGAGCGGACGCCGACGCCGGAGACGGCCAGCGGATGGACGTGGCCCAGGAAGATGCTGGCCGCGTCGAGCTGATGGCTGCCCAGCTCGGCCATCAAGCCGCCGCCCGTCGCTTGATGCAGACGCCAGCGCACCAACTGCTCGATGTTGTCGAAGCCATACTTCTTGAGCATGTCTTTTTTGTCGGCCAGGGCGTCGTAATCCTCGCGGAGGATCGGCGGGAACCAGCCGTCGCGGTAGAAGGGCTTCGTCGCTTCCTTGTCGCTCACCATGTCCTCGACGGTCTTGGAATCGAACGGCCAAGAGAAATTGCGATGCCACAGAGCGCGAATGTGGCGAATATCGCCCAGGACGCTGGGGATCTTGGAGACTCCGGGGATGTCGGGCGGGTTGACGACTTCCGTGGCGTGGGCATAGAGCATACTGTAATGGCGCTGATGGCCGACCGATAGCAGGCTGCCGCACTCCTTGGCCGTGCGGATCATCTGTTTGCACTGCTTGATGTTCCAGGCCATCAGTTTCTCGGTCAGAACGTGGATAGGTTTGTCGCGCTCCTTGCCGATCTTCATGGCGTCGATGGCCGCCTTGGCGTGCATGCACAGCGGCAGGGCGATGACAACGGCCTCGATGTCCTTGTTGTCGCGCAGTTCGCTGAGGAAGGCGTCATAGCTGTCGAGCTTCTTGATGCGTTTGGCGCTGTCTTCGCCGTAGACTTTTTTGAAGCCCTTTCGCAGCGCCACCTTGGGATCGCCGTCGAAGATGCGTTTCATGTTCCAGGGGCGGATGTCGCAGACGGCGATGAATTCGAGGTACTTGGGATTGTGTTCGCCGACCAGGACGCCGCCCTCGTCACCGCCGCCGATGAGGACGGCCTTGACCGGCTTGCCGTCGATGCTTTTGTAGCCGAAGTAGGCGGCCGGCGCGGCGACCGCGAGGGCGCCGCCGGTGACGGCCAAGCTCTTCATGAAGCCGCGCCGCGTCAGTCCGTCGGCCGTACGGGCGAAGTTGGTCTTGCCTGTGGCACGCTGTTCGGGGGTCAGATCGATCGCCATTTTGTGTCTCTCCAACTGAGAAAAGTCCGTTTGTAGGGTGGGCCGACGAAGGAGGCCCACCACGCCGGCAATGGTGGGCCGACGAAGGAGGCCCACCCTACCGAACCGTCCGTTACACCGGACGACGCCGGCCAAAAAAGATCGCGTGAACCAGCGCATCCAGTCCGAACCATCGGCCGCTCGCCGTCGTCGCCAAAGCCAACAACGCCAGCATCTCGATCAAGTTCTTGTTGACGAAGAGATAATAGCCTTCGTTGTTGGGCGCCGTCGGCAGCCAAGGAAACGGTGGCATGCACAGGTACGTCGCCAGCAAGAACGCGGCCGACAACAACGCTGCCGTCCGCGAAAACAATCCCAACAGCAGACAAGCACCCAGCACGGCCAGACCGTACATCGTGGACAGGTCGATCCATTTCTGTATCCGGTTGGCCGACGGCTCCGGCTGCGGCGGCTTGATCTTGCTCTCGGCTTCCTTTTTCGCCGCGTCCTGTTTCTGCTCGGGAGTGGGGATTTTCTCCAACTCCTTTCGCAGATCCTTGGTGTATTCGTCGAGGTCGTTGAGCAAGCCCACTCGCTGCCGAACCACATCGGCCTTGACATCGTGCAAACGC
Source organism: Gemmataceae bacterium (assembly GCA_036557825.1). Classification (GTDB taxonomy): domain Bacteria; phylum Planctomycetota; class Planctomycetia; order Gemmatales; family Gemmataceae; genus JAJPHU01. Next base: position 4,147 of record DATBGU010000072.1, on the reverse strand, counting down.
CGCGATTCGGCATCGGAGCCGATCGAGACGAGGCGGCTGTGCTTCGGCTCGGTCCATTCCGCGAGGCTGTCCTTGTACAGCGCCAGCCGCATCGGCGTCGGCAGCCGGCCTTCCTGCGTTTTCGACTTGATGTTCTTTTCGTCCGCTTGCGTGCGCGTCAGCCAACCGACGACGGCGTTTTCGGTCGCGGTCAGCGCGTTCTCGGCCTTCTTGCGCTGATCGTCATCGAGTCCGTAATGGTCGCAAAAGCGATGGACGTAATCGTTCCATTCTTGATGGAGCGGGGGCGGCGTCTGTCCATCCACCGGCGTCAGCAGGGCCAACGCCTCTTCGTCGGGATCGCCGACCTCCTTGCGGACGAGTTGGGCCAGGGGACCGGTGCCCTCACGAAAGTAGCCCGCACTGCTGAACGGCTTCGATTTGCCGATGACGGTTTCCGTCGGGCCGTGCCAGTAGCCGTCCAGCTTATGGTAGCCCTCGGCGAGGAAGTGCCAGCCGATCGCCAGCCGCAAAAGGATCAGAAAAAACGCGGTGCATTTATTCATGGTGTCTTTCGCTCTCCCGACCAGCCCGAAGCGCCAGCGAGGGCGGAAGGCTGCCCTCGCTGGCGCTTCGGGCTGGTCGAGATCTCAACTCAGGGCGAACTCGTGGGGAGCAAGGCCCAGCACGACGGGTTCCGCTCCCTCGCCCTTCGGCAGCAGGATGGACCCGACGCCGGGATGCGCGTCACAGTAACGCCGGGCCAACTCGACGCCGCCGACGTAGAACGCGGTCGAGAGCGCGTCGGACTCCGCGGCGGAGGCGGCGACGACGGACGCATGGGCAACTTCGGAGGCCGGCCAGCCCGTCCGCGGATCGAGGATGTGGCCGAGCTTTTGTCCGTTGTATTCCAGATGTTGGTGCGTGGCCGCCGAGTTGCCCAGCGCCCGGTCGCGCAGCCAGACCCGCGCCAGCCGGCGCTGACGGTCCCACGGGTGCAGAATGCCGACCTGCCAACCGCGTTCTTCATCCGGTGGACACCCTCTAGCGTACACGCTGCTGGTGCCCCCGTGCAACAACATCCCCCCGACTCCCCAACCGTCACCCAAAAATCGCGCCATGCGGTCCAGAGCGTACCCCTTGCCGATGCTTCCCAGGTTGATCTCCAACCCCGGCCTTGCGTACCGCACCGTCCGCCCGTCCGCGTCGAGCGTCACCCACGACATACCGACGCGCTCCCGGGCCGCCGTCCGTTCGGCCTCTGTCGGCACGCGGCGCGGACCACGGAAGAAGCCCCACGCCTTGATGAGCGCTCCCGCCGTGATGTCGTAAGCTCCTTCTGTCTCCCGATGAATGCGCGCCGCCAACTCCAACAACCCGAACAGTCGAGGATCCACGCGCACTGGCGCCGCGCACGCCCGCCGATTGAGCCGGCTGACCTCGCTGGTTTCGCGGTACACCGTCATCTGTTCTTCGAGCGCGTCGAGCAATCGGAACGCTGCTTCGCTCATCTCGACGGCATCCGGGGTTCCGAACGGCAAAACGATCTCGAAGTGGGTGGCCATCGCGCGTCGTTTCAGGTGCAGCAGGACGGCGTCGGCGGACGAGGGGGGAGCGGCCGGCTCAGCCAGTTCGTCGAGTGCGCCGAGCATCTGGCCGGCAGTTTGCGCGAAGTGCCGAGGTTGAAGGAAATCGCGGCGATTCATGGCAGTGATGCAGAATGCAGAATGCAGAATGCAGAATGAAAGACAACCCGATTTTCATTCTGCATTCTGCATTCTGCATTGGATTTACTCGTTGCCGTCGTGGATCATCGGTTCGAGCTGCTTGGTGTTGCGTTCGACGGCGAGGACGATGGTGCGTTCCTCAATGCCGTCGGGCGAGACGGCGACGGCGGGGATGATTTGCCGGCTGTCGGGCAGACTGAAACGCATGGTGAAGGTGCCGTCGGGACGCAGCTTGACCGGCTCGCCTTGCAGTGTGACGCGGGCGCTGGGTTCGGTGGCGCCGTAGACGATCAGCTCGGCGTCGATCTGGAACCAGAACTTGCGCGACTTGCCGCCGGGCATCATGCCGCCGGAGCCGAAACTGGTGACGGCCGGCGAGCCGAGCGGACGGCGCAGACGCTCCTCGAAAAGCTGCTTCAGTTCGAGACTGCTGGCGGTCGGATCGAAGCCGCCGGACATGGCGTAGATGCGGTCGGCCTTCTTGGCGTCGATATCGGCCCAGTTCTCGTCGATGATATCGCTGACGCCGGCGCGCGGCGTGGTGACGACGTTGGAGCGAGCCAGAACGTAGAACTTGCCGCTGCGCGCGAGATAGCCGATGTCCACGCGGAAGGAGCGCGGCGGATTGCCGACGTCGATGTACCAATTGTTGCAGCCGCCGTGGATGTCGATGTCGCGCAGGATCGACTCGGCCGTGCTGGTCGTGTCGCTGCTGCTGACATCGAGCAGACGCAGGATCGGCCGGGCCGTGTGCCATTCTTGACCGAGGGCGGCCTCGGCGCGCTGGATGGCGTGGCGGGTCAACTCCCAGTAGGCATGCAGCCAGTAGGGATCGCGCACCATTACGACGATGCGGTCCTTGCCGTAGCCGGCCGGCAGATCGCGCGGCACCTTGGCCGACAGATCCTTGGTGGGCACGCCCATGTTGAACTTGCTGCTTTCGACCTGCTCTTCGGCGGAAGGCGTGTTCGAGGTGTCGCGGGCGGCGGCGGACTGGACCGGCGCGACGACCCGGCCGCGCCGAGCCGGCCTCGTTCGCCGCGCGGCGGTCTTCCTCGCGGAGGGTTTGCGTGGAGTGGGCTTGCGCATACGCTTGGCCCGAGCATTAAGTTTGGCCAGGGCATTAACCAGTTCGTCCTTGGTCATGCCGTGCCAGCCGGCGATGCCCTTTTTGCGGGCGAGGTCGATCAAGGTCTTTTTGCTGCTGGCTTGCAACTGATCGCGGGTCATGCCAAACCACCCCCGCGCCCGTCCAACCGAGGCGCGTCGAAAAGGTTCCGGAAGGCCATCCGTGGGAGATACTTCCCGGAGATCCTTTCCAGGGAGTGTGACAGCATCGTTCCTCGTGTCGGCATCCTCGCGCCATGCTGGGACGGACGGAGGGCGAAAAAGGCGAATCGTCCACGAGGAGGGAGGATTGCCTTACCAGCAGCAGAGTCGGATTAGTAAAAGCACAAGTCGTTTGGACGCAGGACGAGTTCCGGGCGAAAACTCTTGTCGTGAGGCAACTTGCCGTTAAGGCATCTTACTTCTGTGGTTGGAATAATCTTAAAAAAACCATAAGGGCTTGTCAACATGAAATTCCCTTATTTGCCGGGGAAAACACTCCCGACGATGCCGCCGGAACCACCTGGGCGGATTCGGCGGAGCCGCTTTCAGACTTTGTGAAAACTTACACGAATTTCAGATTGACTTTCCTCTCGCGAGTCTGAGAATACCCCCGCACGAGAAAAGGGAACCCGGAGAGCGAAACTTTTCCGGTCCTGACGGCGGCGTTCGGGAGGACTTGGCATGTTCCCGGAGATGCCCGACCGGAAGGAACTGGGGCGTTATCTCGCCCTCAGTCAGATCGGCCTGGAGATGGTCGTGCCGATCGTCGTCGGCCTGCTGCTGGATCGCTGGCTCGGCTGGGCTCCCTGGGCATTGATTGCCGGCGCGGTCCTCGGACTGTGCATGGGATTCGTCCATCTGGTGCATCTGCTGAACAAGGTGGACGCGAAGGATTCTCCCCGATCCGACCAGGAGTCTCGGTGATTCGTCGTTTGCTGGTGCTTGTGGGCGGTTGTGCCGCCTTTTGCCTGCTCGTCGGCCTGCCGGCCCGCCATCTCGGCGGCGGCGATTCGGCCGTCGTCTTCCTCGCCACGGGCCTAGCTCTGTGTCTGCTGCCCGCCGTCGTCACCCTGATATGGTGCGAACGCGCGCTGCGCCGCAGCGCGGACCAATTGCTGGTCATGGTCCTGGGCGGCACCGGCGTCCGCATGGCGTTCGTCCTCTTGGTGGGGTGGACGCTTTATCAGTACGTTCCCAACTATCAGCAACCCGGCTTCCTGATTTGGTTGGCCGTTGCTTACCTGTTCACCCTGGCCTTGGACATTGGGTTGCTGTTGGCGAGCGGGGGGCGTCAGCCCCCTGTTGACACCAGCAACAGGGGGCTGACGCCC
>DATBGU010000071.1:0-3541 GCA_036557825.1 Gemmataceae bacterium | reverse complement strand
GCGGCGTCGCTCGGTCAGGCTTGCGCCCATTGCCGAAGATCCTCGACTGCAGCCTCCCGTAGGAGTCTGGCCAGTGTCTCAGTGCCAGTGGCGCGGGTCGTGCTCTCACACCCGCTAAGCATCTTGGCCTTGGTGGGCCGTTACCCCGCCAACAAGCTAATACTACGTGAGCCCCTCCCGAGGCGAAACTCATTTCCTGGCAAAGAGATGCCCCTTCGCCAGATCGCCCGGTATTACCCGTCCGTTAGGACGGCTATCCCGATCCCCGGGGTAGGTTACCCACGCTTTACTGCCCCTTTCGCCACTTCCCCCAGTCAGTTGCCCAACTGGGATTCGTTCGACTTGCATGCCTAATCCACGCCGCCAACGTTCGTTCTGAGCCAGGATCAAACCCTTCAATAAATGTTCGCTTGTCCCCGATCAACCCGTCGCTTGCGCTCCGGGCTGGTTGGGGCTTGTGAACCAGAAAAGTTTGAGGTCGCCTTTACGGCACGACTCAAAGAACTCGCGGCGACGATGTTTTCACATCGTCACCAGCAAGGATGTGTCGGCCGAAAAGGCTAAGACACAACCTCGCTTTGGCTCGGTACGCCGACTTGTCAAAGAGCCATGATTTCGCCTCACTCACGTGAGACGCACTCAAGTTGTCCTCAAAAGGACAGAGTGAAGTATAGAGGGGTTCGAGAAACTGTCAAGGGTTTGGCGGGAAAAAAGTGGAAAAGGCTCCCACCGCCGCCCACCGGGCCGTGCTTCGAGGCTGAGCGCCTCGGGACCGGATTCCCGCCGGTCGCACTGGCGTTGGGTGCGTCTGACGTGTACAAAATCGATTATGCGGCGGCCGTTCGGCCGCGTCAAGCAAAATGTGCCTGAAAGCGAACGGTCGGCGTCAGCCGGCCGGTAAGCGCATCACCAGCCGGCTGACGCCGGCCGTTCGCCGCTGGATTTACGAATGGCCAAGCCACGCGTCCTGATTCTGAGGGCCCCCGGCGCCAACTGCGACGCCGAGGCCCAGTTCGCCTTCGAGCAAGCCGACGCCGTCGCCGAGCGCGTTCACATCAACCGACTGCGCGAGCAGCCGTCCGAACTGATGCGCTATCAGATCCTGGTGATTCCAGGCGGTTTCACCTACGGCGACGACGTGGCGGCGGGCAAGATTCTGGCCAACCAGATGGCCCATCTCCTCGGCGATGCGCTACGCCGCTTCCGCGACGACGAACGGCTCATTCTCGGCATTTGCAACGGCTTTCAGGTCTTGCTCAAGGCCGGACTGCTGATGCCGCCGGACGAGGAGGGGCCGATCGCGACGCTGGCCCACAATAGTTCCGGCAAGTTCGAGGACCGCTGGGTGACACTGCGCGCAACCCCGGGCCGCTGTCCGTTTCTGACTGGACTCGATCGTCTCTATCTGCCGGTGGCGCACGGCGAAGGGCGTTTCATTTGCCGCGAGGAATGGTTGCTGGAGGGACTGGAACAGGCGGGACAGGTCGTGCTGCGCTACATAAATCCGCAGGGAGGTGCGGCCGCGTATCCACTCAACCCCAACGGTTCGCAGGGCGATGTCGCCGGGCTGTGCGATGCGACGGGGCGCGTACTCGGCCTGATGCCGCATCCGGAACGCCACGTCCTGCCGACGCACCATCCTCGTTGGACGCGCGAAGGACTGGCCGAGGAAGGGGATGGACTCGCCCTGTTCCGCAACGCGGTCCATTGTTTCGTGTGAGGTTGGAGGTGCCATGCCCTTTTCGCCGGAGGAAACCGAAGCGTCGCGCGGCCTGGCGAATATGGCCCTGGAGGAAGACCTGGGGGTGGTCGGCGATCTGACCAGCCTCGCGCTTGTTCCCGCCGAGCGCATCGGTACAGCCGTTCTCATCGCTCGTCAACCGGGCATCCTCGCCGGCCTGCCGGTCGCCGAACTCACGTTTGCTCTCGTCGATCCGAGGCTGTTGTTCGAGACGCTGCGTGAAGACGGATCGCTCGTGCAAGCGGGCGATCGCCTCGCGCTGCTCAGCGGCCGAGCGCGCTCGATCCTCGCCGGCGAACGAACGGCCCTCAATTTCGTGCAGCGTCTCAGCGGCGTGGCGACGCAGACCCACCGTTACGTCGAGGTGATCGCGGGCTTACCGTGCCAAATCCTCGACACTCGCAAGACCACGCCGGGATGGCGCTTGCTCGAAAAGTACGCCGTTCGCCAGGGCGGCGGACACAATCATCGGCTGGGACTGCACGATGGGATTCTCATCAAGGACAATCATCTCGCCGCCCTCGCCGGACACGCCGATCCCATCGCGGAGTCCGTCCGCCTCGCCCGGCAGAAGCACGGCACGACGGTTCCTCTGGAAATCGAGGTCGATACGCTGGCTCAGCTGGATATCGCCCTGAAAGCCCGCCCCGATATGGTCCTGCTGGATAACATGTCTCTCGATCAGCTGCGCGAGGCCGTCCGTCGCCGCAACGCCAACGCTCCGGGAGTGCTGCTGGAAGCGTCCGGCGGCGTGACGCTGGCGACAATTCGCGCCATCGCCGAAACCGGCGTCGATCGCATCAGCGTCGGCGCGTTGACGCACTCGGCGCCGGCCCTCGACATCGCCCTCGACTACCTGCCATGAATCCGCCGCGCGAAGAATGGACGCTCGACACGCGCCGCCTCGGCCGTCGCGTCCTCGTCTTCGATCGGCTCGACAGCACGAACAACCTGGCGGCGAGCCTGGCGGACGATCCGGCCAACGACGGACTCGCCATCCTGGCCAACGAGCAGACGGCGGGCCGCGGCCAACACGGCCGCACCTGGCTGGCCGCGCCCGGCCAGAGCGTTCTGCTGTCGGTCCTCGTTTCACCGCCGCCGGAGTTGTGTCGTCCCGCCGTGCTGACCGCCTGGGCCGCCGTCTCCGTGTGTATGGTCGTCCGCGAAACGATTGGTTGGCCGACACGCATCAAGTGGCCCAATGATGTGCTGCTGGACTATCGGAAAGTCTGTGGGATTCTCATTGAATCGGTCGCGGGGCGGCGAGCGGGGGGCATCAGCCCCCTGTTGTCGAGTCCGCAACAGGGGGTTGAGACTCCCCGCTCGCCCTGCTTCATCGTGGGGATTGGACTCAACGTCCAGCAAGGCGCCGAGACGTTTGCGGCGGCGGGATTGCCGGAGGCGACCTCGCTGGCACAGTTCGCCACCGGCCCGCTGGACACACACGCTGTCGCCGCCGCGCTGATCCGGCAGATGGATCGCGATTATGATTTGCTGTGCCGGGGCGATCTCGCTACGCTGGAGGCGAGTTGGAGACAGCACCTTGCTCTGCTCGGCAAGCACGTCGTCGCCGCGTGCCACGACGCCACCTACCACGGCCGACTGATGGAACTGAGCTTCAGCCACATCAAGTTGGCGCAGACCGCCGGGCCGCCGCTGATGCGGGCTCCGGAACGGATTCAGCATCTTTGGGAAGCCATTGAGGAAAAGTGAATAGATTTGTTGAGTCAAATGTGTATTGATTATTTGAGCAACCACTTACGACGGCACAGCGCCAGCCGTACCCAAGGCGCACCCTCA
>DATBGU010000070.1:0-6596 GCA_036557825.1 Gemmataceae bacterium | reverse complement strand
CATCGGTCAGCACAACCAGCTGCGTCAACTTGCCGGCGCCGGCCAAGCGCTCGACCTCGCCCAGGCCAAGCTTGATGCCTTCGTCCATGGCCGTCCCGCCCGGATCGACGTCGAACATGTCAACCTTGTGGATGACGTCCTCGATCTTGGCCTTGTCGGCGACGCTGGTCGGCGGCAGCACGACTTGAGCGTTGTGGGCGAAGGCGACGATGGAGATCGTGTCGTCCGTTTTGAGCTTATCGAGGGCGGCGATGGCGGCGTCCTGGATGCGCTTGAGGCGGCTGATACCGGTTCCGTCCTCCTCGTACATCGAACCGCTGACGTCGAGGACCAGCGCCAGGTTGAGGTCGAGTGGTTTGCTGGCGCCGGCGCCGGAGGGAATGAGCTTGAGGAGCGCGTAACTGGCCGCAGACTCGCCGGCAACAGCGATGCTGCTGCGGTACATCATGCGCTCGATGTGGATCTTGGCTTGCGAAGATGGAGACGTCATGGTTGTGTGCTGCCCTGAGACTTATGGAGGTTACTCTGTCAACCCGCCCTCACGCGTTGAACGGGCCCGGTCCTGTGGGCGAAACCCCGGCGATTGGCCGGACAATCGGAAGCGCATACGAGAACCAACGACCGCCGGTCGCCGAGATCCGTTCGGAGCAGACAGGAAAGAACATCTTTTTTTAACACACCGGATCGGAGCCGGCAACAGTCGCCTTGTTTTCGCGCAACTTGCGGACGGCGCTCCCCTAACGGTGTAACACGACCGCTCGCTCAGAAAAAGCGAAAAATGCTCCGCGATTTGCTCGGACATTTTCGCCGCCCCGCTTCATCCGTGCAGCAGGAAAAACGAGGCGGCGCGCTCGAACCCGCACGAACGGAACAACCAGGCCAGCGGCCCGGCCGCCGCGCTGAGCAAACGCAGGCCGCGCTGGCCCAGACCGGAGAGCAGAAACCCCGCGCCGCCGCCGAGGACGGCCCAGCAGCCGCAGGCCAGCACGATCCACACCAGCATCCAGAACCACGGAGCGGCGGCGAAGGCGCTGGGCGGCGTCAGTCGCGTCAGCAACGCGCCCGGCACGGCGTCGAAAACCAGCAGCAAACAGCCGAGCGTTCCCGCCGCGATGACGCCAGCGAACGCGCCGGCGATGGCGCCGAAAAAAACATCGCTCAAGCGTCCGCCGCGCCGCCACACCATCGCCGCGCCGAGGAAAATGCCCACCCACCAGACCACCCGCACGAACAGATACAGGAAATGGTTTTCGCTTCCCGTCGTGTACACCCAGGGCGCCAGCGACATGCCGGCGCCGCCCGACTGCCCCAAGCCGCGCGCGTACAGGTCGGCCGGCCCGGTCAGCAGCAGACGCAGCAGCAGAGCGAGCAGCGCCCCAACGAAGAACGGCTTGAGCAGACGGCGCGTGAACGGCTCGTGCGGTCGATTGCATTGGACGTGAACGCGCACCGCCAACCGTTGCCCGGCGTTGGCGAGGACATGGATGGTGCCCGTGTGCGGGCCGCCCGCGTCCATGAGGGTCGAATCGACTTCAAAAGCGATCTGCGTTTGCTGCGGGCCGCTGACCGACGGCGTGGTGACGCGCAGCCAGGGCGTATCGCTGTCGGCCTGGGCGTACACCCATTTTTTGGTGGTGGTGCGCAGCGTCACGCGGGCCTGCACCACGTCCGGCGGCGTGCAGACGAATTGAAACTCCTGATCGGACAGCTGCAACGGCGGCGGCTTGGACAGGCCCATGCACTCGAAGAATTGCTGCACGGCGGCGACGCCGCGGGCCGGCTGACCGGGCACCGGATAGGCCCAGCCGTTGGTCTTGAACCACTGGGCGATCTCGCCGTTCTCCAGCAGTGGCACCGCCTGTTTGGGGTTGGTGCGCATGCGCTCGGCCATCTGCCGCGGACTGGCCGCGCCCTGAAAGGGAGCGTGCGCGAACGGCACGCTGACGACATCGAGGCGCACGCCGACCTCGGCGATGCCGCCGTTGGTGATGACCGTCAGTTTGCCGCTGTACGTCTGCGGAGCGGTCAGGCCGCGTGCATCGACGTGCAGTTGGATTTGCTGCGTCCGCGCCGTCTTGAGCGCACACTCGGCCGCGTTGTCGCCGTCGTTGATCCGCAGCCACTGCCCGCCTTCGGAGACGGTGACTTTGCCCTGCAACAGTCCCTTGCCCTGGTTGGTGACGGTCAGCGGCAGGCGTCGCTGTTCGCCGGGCCGCACCCCGCCGAGCATTAGGCGGCGCGGATTGAGGTCGAGGCGCGGCCCCTGGATCTGGCTGGCAGGCAGCTGACTGAGGAAGGTGTGCAGGGCGATGTCCGGGTCAGGGAGCCTCTGGTTCTCCGTGGCGGTGTGGGCGAGATCGTGCCGGCCGAGCTGAGCGAAGTAGCGGGTGAAATCGCCGTTGCGCAGCAGGTGTCGGGCGTCCTCCCATTCGTACTGACAGCCCTGGACGAGATCGTCGAACGATTTGCAGCGCCGGCCGGAGGGGAAGACGAACTCGTGCGGCAGCTGCCCCGGCGGCGTCGCGCCCGCGCCCTGGCGCAGGACGATGCCGTCGAAATAACAGTACACCGCTTCACGCGGGTTGGCACGCTGACATCGCGGGCAGAGTTGCACAGTTGCTACGCCTTTCGGCCACTCGTTCGTTTCGATTCAAATCTACTAGCCCGGAGCGCCAGCGACGGGCGGTTCGGCCCGTCGCTGGCGCTCCGGGCTAGTGGGGAAATCAAAACAAAGTCTCTCGTTACACCCGTCCTCTCCGTCGTCTCTCCTGGGCGGCGCGCATCTGAAAGCGCAGCATCACGTTGCCCAGCTGAATGCGATCGCCGTCGCGCAGATCGCAGCACTGCATGACGGGTCGATCGTTGACGCGCGTCCATTCCGGCGGCGCATCGTTGTTCAAGAGCAGATAGCGCTGCCCCTCGCGCTGAATGATGGCATGTTTTTTTTCGACCTTCATGTCGCGGAACAGCGCGATGTCGGCGTGCTCGTCGCGGCCAAGGAGATTATCAGTCTTGTCCAGGGGATACTCGCGCCCCTCCTGCCAGCCGCGCATCACCTTGACGGAGGCCGGCTGAAAGACGCTCTGCACCAGCGCCGACAGCGAACCGATGCAAGCGCCGAGAATAATCAGACCGACGGCGGCCCACACCGAGGCATGTCCGCCGGTGGCGTTGGCCCGATCCAGGGCGAGTCCGAACAGCACGCCGCCGATGAATCCGCCGATGGCGCCGCCGAGCGTACCGTAACTGAACTTGCCCAGCGACCGCGCCGCGATGCCCTCGCTGAAGCCGACCGCCACGCCCAGAAACATCCAACCCAGGCCGCGCGCGAACATGGTGCCCATCAGGTGAAGCGGGGAACCCTCGCGGCTGGCGCCCATCCATTTGACCAGATGGTAATTCACCCCCTCGCCGACGATGATGCCGAGGACGCCGCCCAGCACTCCGAGGACGACGCCATAGGACGCCAGCCGAACGAAGCGCAAGAACGAGCGATCGCGGATGGCCTCGACGCTGACGACGAAATAGCCAATGCCGCCGCCGATGAGCGCGCCACCGCGGACGATTTGCCAGAAAACTGGGCTGAACCAAAAGGCGCCGCCGTCGTCGCCGGCGTTCTTGTCGCCGAAGATGCCGAACAGCATCCAGCCGAGCAGACCGCCCAGCGCTCCGAAGACGGCGTTGAAATAGATGCGGCTAACAAGGGCCATCGTGAATCGTGGCTCGTGGCTCGTGAATCGTGGATCGAGAAAATACACAGCCCGATCCGGCACGCTATTTACGATATACGATTCACGATCCCCGATCCACGATCCGCGAGCGAAAATTGCTCTCCCCTTGTCCGGCCGGAGTCGCTATAAGCCGCGACGATTCCATTCTTCACCGGATCGGTAGTCAAGAGAGTCAGGCGGGAAAGCCTGACCTGCAAGCACAACCTCGGTAGAACAGGAGGTCGGGATGAGAGGGAGAACGTGGATGGCCCGGGGGATGACGGGCGCTCTGGCTCTGCTCTGCGCCGCGGGGAGCGTGGTGGGGCAGGCGCCGGAGGCGGGGGGCAAACCGATCGCCATCGTCAACGGCGAACCCATCCCCAAAAGCGCGCTGGACGCGATCCTGAAACAAGACGGCCCGACGCCCGTGGCCGTCCCGGAGTCGCAGCGCAAGCAGCAGATGCAGGTGGCGCTGAACGCCCTTATCAACGAGGCGCTGATGCGCCAGTTTCTGCGGCAAAAAGCGCCGCCGGCCGATCCCAAGCAGGTCGAGGCGCGCCTGAGCGATCTCATGGTCGGTCTCAAGCAGCAAAACAAGACGCTGGACGATCTTTGCCGCGACAGCAAGCAGACGCCGGCGCAGATCAAGGCGACCATCGTCGCCATTCTTCAGTGGCAGGCCTTCGCGCGCGATCGCGTCAGCGATCAGGACGTCGAGAAATTCTATGCGGAAAACAAGGACTTCTTCGATAAGGTCCAAGCCCACGCCGCGGAGATCATGCTGCGCGTCACGCCGCAGGCCGGCAAGGAGGATCGCGAGCGGGCCAAGGCCCAGCTGACGGCGCTGCGCGAGAAGATCGTCAGCAAGGAGATCGACTTCGCGCAGGCGGCCAAGCAGTACTCGCAGGGTCCGACCAGGGAGCAGGGCGGCGATCTCGATTGGTTTCCGCACCTGAAGGGCATTCTGCCTGAGAGCGTAATGCACGCCGCCTTCACCTTGCCGCCCAACCAGATCAGCGAGGTTCTCGACAGCGAATACGGCGTCCATCTGATCGTCGTTTTCGACCGCAAAGCCGGCGAGCCTTCCGATTTCAACAAAATCAAGGAGGAGGTTCGCCAGTTCCGCATGGAGGAAATGCAGCAGGAGATCCTCCGCGAACTGCGGCAGAGCGCGGAGAAGGCCGGTCAAATTCAGGTGTTTCCACAGTAACCGCCGGTTCTCTCGTTCCGACGCGGCCAACCCGTGCAAAAGTTGTCCGCGTGGGAACGAGAAGTTTGGGCACAATCAGCAAAGTACGGATAGGCGGGTAACCGATGTAAACGACAAGCTGGCTATCTCGGTTCGCCAGACCTTGCAGGAGACCCGCCTTATGATCCGCGCCGCCTTGCGCCTCGCGCCGGGTCGCCGGCCGTCGCGCCCGCTCGCCTCCCTGTGCGCCGCCGGCGCTCTGCTGCTGCCGGCCTGCTGCAACATGCCGATGGGACGTTTTCTGGAGAACGGACCGCCCACGCCGGGACCGCTCTCCAGCGGCCTGACTCCGCCGCTTCAACTCGCCTTCTCTCCACCCACCGACGGAGCCGGCGCCGCCAGCGCCAAGGCCGCCAACTCGTCGGTCGTGTATCACACGGTCTATCGCGCGCCGGATGCGCCCGCCGTGCTTCCCAGTACCGTCGCCGTCAGCCTCGACAATGTGCTGCGGATGGCCTGCGAGCGCAATCCGGAGATCCTGGTGGCCCGCGAGCGCGTCCACGAAAGCCAGATCGCCTTCGATGCGGCCATGCAATCGTGCATGCCGGAAATGCTGCGAAAGGACACCTTCAAGAAGCCCGTCGCCGAGGCGCAATTGTGGCGGCGTCGCGCCGAGTTGAGCAAAATTCAGAACGAGAAGCTGGAAGATGCGGGAAACACCTACATCGACGTTCTGACGGCGCGGCGAGGCGAGGTGATCGGGGCCGACTTGCAGAAATACCAGGAGCAGCTGCACGACCGGGCGAAAAAACTGGTCGAGTCCGGCGAAAAGCCGGCGAAGGTGATCGTGGAAGCGATCGAAACCGTCCTCAACAATCAACGGCAGTTCATCCTGCGCACCCGCCAGCAGGGCGACGCCGCCACCGTCAAGCTGGCCTATCTGCTCGGCATGGGCGACGGTGTGCCGATGGCGGCCGACGAGACGCTGGCGCCGGTCGATATGGCGGACGCCACCGCTCCTGTATCCGGTCTGGTGCGGCAGGCGCAGGAGAACGGGCCGGGCGTGGCGGAATTGCATGGACTGGCCGCCGCCATCGAGCAGGGCATCGCCGATGCCCAGTGCGCTCAGCGCATCTGCGACCGCACCGGGGCCGCACTGGTGTGCGGCCGGCTGCAAATGGCGCACAGCGAATTGCAGCAGGCCCATCTCACGCTCGTCGATCTGCAAGGCAAGCTGCGGGCCGGCGTCGAGGAGGCGGTTTCGGCGATCCTCAGCGGACGCGATCAGATCGCGCAGGCGTCCGACGCCATCGCGCACGCGGCCGAAACGTATCGACTGACGGACGTGCGTTTGCGGGAGGAAGGCCCGGAAGCCAACCGACGGAACAATACCTACAACGCCGTCCTGGTGAGCATTCAGCAACTTTCGCAGGCCCACGCCAATTACCTGACGGCCGTCCGCGCCTACAATAAGGCCCAAGTGCGCCTGCTGCTGCTGCTGGGCACGTACAACGACTGCAAACCCAAACCGCACTGACCCGCCGAACGCTCAGCCGCCGTAGACCGCACGAACTCACACTGGGAGATCCCACCATGAAACGTCCGCTCGTGCGGCGGTACGGCGTTGTCGCCGTCACCTTTCTCCTCCTCGCCATCCCCGGAGCGCGGGCGTCTCGCCCGCCGTTGGGTCGAGGACC
>DATBGU010000069.1:0-14843 GCA_036557825.1 Gemmataceae bacterium | reverse complement strand
TAGCCCACAACAACCTCGGGCTTACCCTGCATGAGAAGGGCCAGTTGGACGAGGCCATCGCTGAGTACCGCGAGGCCATCCGACTCAACAAGGACTATGCCGAGGCTCACAACAATCTCGGATTGGCGCTGACGGACAAGGGCCAGCTGGACGAGGCCATCGTCGCGTTCCGCGAGGCCATCCGGCTCAAGAAGGATTTCCCCGAAGCGCACTACAGCTTCGGCGTCGTGCTTGGAATAAAGGGGCGACTGGACGAGGCCATCGCCGAATACCGCGAGGCGATCCGCCTCAAGAACAACTACGCCGAAGCCCACTGCAACCTTGGCGATGTGCTTGAGAAAAAGGGTCTATACGCGGAAGCTCTGATCCACCGCCGCCGCGGGCACGAACTCGGCTCCAAAAATCCCCGCTGGCCCAATCCCTCCGCCCAGTGGGTCCAAAACTGTGAGCGCCTGGTGAAACTGGACAAAAAACTGCCGGTCATCCTGAGCGGGCAGGAGCAACCCACCGATTTCATAGAACGCCTTACCCTCGCCGTCATGTGCCAGCAGCACAAGAAGCGATACGCCGCTGCCACGCGCTTCTACGGCGAGGCGTTCGCCGATGAGCCGAAGCTGATCGAGGATCAGGCCACTGGTCTTCGCTACAACGCCGCCTGCGCCGCCGCACTCGCCGGCTGCGGTCAGGGCATCGATGCCGACAAGCTCGATAGCAAGGAACGCACACGGCTGCGCCGGCAAGCGCTCGACTGGCTGCGGTCTGACCTGACGCTCTGGGGCCAGCTACGGGAGAAAGGGCCGGCCAAGGCTCGACCCATCGTTGCGCAGACGATGCAGCACTGGTTGAAGGACAGCGATTTCGCCGGCGTGCGGGGCGCGGACGCATTGGATCATCTGTCCGAATCCGAGCGCCGGGACTGGCGGCAGTTATGGCGCGACGTGGAGGCACTGGGGAAACGTGCTGCCTCGGCCGCCTCGCCTGGCATCAAGGAACCCAATTCCACAAAGGAATCGCTCAAACCTAAACCCTGATTGTTGACTGAATCCGTGGATGGCCGGCACCCCCTCGCCTGGGGGCACGGGACCGGCCGCGCCTCGCCCCGGCGCTCGGCCTGCGCGCTGGGATGGCAAGCGCATCATGCAGGCACACCAAGGAGACTGACAATGATGTTCGCCTTCCTGTCCCGACTCGCCAACCTCCGCCGTGAACGCACGCGCCGTCCAGCCGCCTGCCGACCAACCCTTGAGCCGCTGGAAGAACGCTGCGTTCCCACCGGCTGGGGCTTTAGCCTTGGCACGCCGAACGTGAGTGATTGGGGCACCGCCGTTACCGTCGATTCCCTGGGGCGGTCCTATGTCAGCGGCTATCTCAGCGCGCCGGCGGATGTCGATCCCGGTCCGAATACGGTGAATGCCTCCGGGACGTTCGTCGCCCGCTACAACCCAGACGGAAGTCTCGACAACACCTTCGGCAGCAGCGGCGTCGTCAGCCTGGGCAACCTGTCGAACGGAGCTTTTGCCCGTGGAGTGGTCGTGGGCTCGGACGGCTCGGTGGTGGTCGTTGGCCGGTTCAACCCAAGTGTGGACTTCGATCCGCAGCACAGCTACGCCGATAACCGCGACGTCCGCAACAACGGCGGGGATTTTGTCTGGAAGATGGACGCTTCGGGGAACTTCCAGTGGGTACACTCCTACGCCGGCGGCGACTCCATCCGGGTGGCCATCGACGGTAGCAACAACCTCTATGTGGCCGGCTCGGCAGGACCTACCGACTTCGACCCGGATAACGTCTGGGCTGACGGGCGCGATACGCCGGCTGGCCACGGCGGGGCCGACCTGTACGTGGCCAAGTTCGATCCGTCAGGCGTCCTCCAGTGGGCTCGCCTCGCCGGCGGGGCGGGCGATGACGCGGGCCACAGCATCGCCGTCCGTAGCGATGGGACGGTTTATGTGACGGGGACGGTGGCCAGCACACCGGCGACCTTCGGGAGTCTGACGCTGGCCTCGGGTAGCAACGTCGGCGTGGTGGCCCGGCTGGACACGAATGGCAACTTCGACCGCCTGTACCAGGCGGGCGGCACCGATGTGGCCCTGGACGCCAGCGGCAACGTCTTCGCCGCATCATCCAGCGGCCAATCCATCACCAAGCTGAACAGCGACCTGTCCGCGGCCTTGTGGACCAAGGTGATATCCAGCCCAAACCTCAATCTGTCGAACGGAACGATGCCTGTGGGTGGACCCTATCAGCTGGCAACCGGTCCGGACGGCTCCATCTATGCCGTGGGCACGATGCCGGCAGCAGAAAACAACAATTTCGACCGCGGGGGCGATCCGGCATACCTGGATCTCGATCCAGACCCGGTGGGGCGGTTTGAGGTGTCCACGATGACCTCGCTCGGCGGTCCTTGGAGCAGTGTGTACACCCTTCGCCTTGGGGGCGATGGGTCGTTCCTGTCAACGCACTTCGTCAAGAACACCGGCGTAAACCTGAATTTGGCTCTCCCGCGGGTTGCCATCGACCCGATGAACGGGGACCTCCTCACCGTGGGCTACGGCAGCGCGGTGGTCCTGGATACGGGGGGACCGACGGACGTCGTGACTGCGGCCGTGCCGAATTCCGACGGCTTCGTACTCCGCACCACGCAGGATCTGGGGGCAATTGCCGGGCGGTTGTTCAACGACCTGAACGGCGACGGCGTGCGCGAGACAGGAGCCTGGAACACGGGCGAATGGGATCTCACGGGCTACAGCGATCCACCTACCAGTCCTACAACGGACACGCGCTGGAAAGTGGCGCTGCTCGACTCGGGCAACAATGTCCTGCAAACCGTGGCTGTCGGGGCTGCCGGGGAATACTTCTTCAATCACGTGCCGGCCGGCACCTACACCGTTCGCGTGGAGGGGCTGCAATCTCAACGCACGGGGTGGACTTCGACGACAGCGCCCAGCGGATCGTTCACGGTCACCCTCGGGGCGGGACAATACCTTGGGGGTCAGGACATCGGCCTGTCCCCCGGGCCGGCGACAGCGTCGCAGCAGGCCGATCCCCAGAAGGGCGACTGGGCGCCGCGCGATGGCGGGGCCAAGGATCTTGTCACCGGCCTCGTGTGGAGCAACATGAACCGGAATGACACCTGGGATAACAGCAGCAACGATGCCAACGGCAGCACACTCAACGGCTACAGCGACTGGCGGCTCCCCACCATGGCGGAGACCATCGCGACGGCCCACAGCGGCCTGGCGGTCCAGTCGCTCGAGGGTGACACCTGGACTTCCGACACTTCCAACAAGACTGCGTGGGTCGTGAACCGGACATCGGGAACGGCTACCCTGTACGGGAAGAAAAACCTCCTGGTTCCGTTCTCCGCGATGGTCCGCGATACGGGAACGCGGATCGACGACGGGACGACGGGTTACACGGACACCGGCTGGTCGAAGAAAAGTTCCTCGTCGGCCCAGGACGGCGACTACCGCACCGCCGCCAAGGGCACCGGCTCGCAGACGGCCACCTGGACCTTCAGTGGCCTGCAACCCGGCGCCGCCTACCGCATCTCGGCCAGCTGGCTAGGCGCATCGGGCAACGCCAGCAACGCACCCTACAAGATCTACGACGGCAATACTCTCCTGGGGACCGTCTACGCCAATCAGACGACCAGTTCCAACGAGTATGTGATCGGCAACCTGGGCTGGCAAGGGCTGGGCACCTTCCGCACCACGACGGGCACGCTCAAGATCGTGCTCAACAACAATGCCAACGGCACCGTCGTCGCCGACTCGGTTCGTCTCTTCCTCGTCTACCCGCCCTCGGCGGGTGCGCCGCTGGTGGCTGCCGCAGGCCCCGCAGCGAACGCAGCACCGGCCACGCTGACAACCAGCAACCTGCAACCGCTGGTGCAGGAGGCGGCGGCACGCTGGCAGGCAGCCGGCCTGACATCCCAGCAAGCCGCCCTCTTGCGCGGAGTGGACGTTCAAATCGCCAATCTGGGCGGGGCCACGCTGGGCATGGCTTCCGGCAACACGATCTTCCTCGACGACAACGCCGCCGGCTGGGGCTGGTTCGTGGACCCCACCCCACGCGATGACAGCGAGTTCACGACACCGGGCGATCAGGGCGAGCAGGGCAAGATCGACCTCTTGACGGTGCTGACGCATGAGATGGGTCATCTGCTCGGCCTGGAGCACAGTGGGGCTTCCGGCGATGTCATGAATGCCACGCTCGGCAGCGGCGTGCGGCTGATGCCGACGGCGGGTGACCTGCCCGGCAGCACCCTGGCGGGCCTCTCATCCTCACGCGACGATGACACCGGCAAGGCCCACCCGCACTTGCGGGCGCTGCCTGCGTCCAGTTCCGCACTCGATACGACTGATGCCGTCTTCGCCGAGTTGGCCCGCAAGGAGGCCGAAGAGGGTCGGCGGTGATCTGCCCTCGGCGTGCTTTCTCTCGCGCCCGCGCCCCGAGAGAAAGCACGCCGGGAACATTACGGTGCCGCCTTCTTCTTTGGCGGCGGTGTTCGCATCTGTTTCAGCAGTTCCTTCATCTCCTTCACTGTTTCGGCATGGGCCGGGTCCGCAGCGAGGTTGGCCAACTCGTGCGGGTCGCGCTCGTGGTCGTACAGTTCGACGCCTTTCTTACCGTCGTCCCATTCGACGTAGCGCCAGCGCTCGGTGCGTACGGTGCGGCCCATGAGCTTGTCGCGCGTCACTTGGGTGAAGGCGGGGCGGTCCCATTCGTGTTTCGGATCGTCGAGCAGCGGCCGCAGATCCTTACCGTGCAGCCCCGCCGGGGGCGTCAGGCCGCACAGCCCGGCCACCGTCGGATACACGTCGATCGACTCGACGAGGCGCGGGCAACTTTTACCGGCCGATTTCAGACCGGGCGCGGCCACGATCAGCGGCACGCGGCACGATTCCTCATAGAGGCTCATCTTCTGCCATAGGCCATGCTCGCCGAGGTGCCAGCCGTGATCGCCCCACAGGACAATGACGGTGTGGTCCGTCAGGTTCAGGCGGTCCAGCGCGTCCAGCACCTTGCCGATTTGCGCGTCCACGAAACTGACACTGGCGTAGTAGGCGCGGATCGCCTCGCGGCACTGCTCCTCGTTCATGCCGTAATTCGGCTTCTCGCGGTTCTGGCCCCGCAGCGCCAGCTTCGGCTTCGTCTCACGGTCCTTCGCCGGAATCTTCGGGACGGTGATGCGGTCGAGAGAGTACATATCGAAATATTTTTTCGGCGCGATCCACGGCACATGGGGACGATAGAAGCCGACGCCGAGGAAAAAGGGCTTGTCGCGGTTCGCTTCCAGGAGCTTGATCGCCTCGGCGGCGCCTTTGCCGTCGGTCTGCTCCTCATCCGTTCCCTCGGCGGCCAGATAGCAGAGCGTGGCGCCGAGGTTCTTCTTCAACTCCGGCGTGAGGATGTGCAATTGTTTCTCCTCGTCCTTGTCGCGGCCGCGCGGATTGACGCGCTTGTCCCACGATTTCGGATCGTCCAGGCCGTTGGTGCCGATTCCACCGGGCACGCCGTAATGGAAGATCTTGCCGACGCGGGCCGAGAAGTAGCCGTGATTGCGAAACAATTGCGGCAGCGTGACGGCGTCCGGATGCAGGGTACGGAAGTCGGTCTTGAGTTCAAAAATGCCGGTGGTGTCTGGGCGCAGGCCGGTCAGCAGCGAGACGCGGCTGGGGCTGCACAGCGGGAACTGACAGTAGGCGCGATCGAAGCGCACGCCGCGCGCCGCCAGGCGGTCGATGTTCGGCGATTTCACGATGGGATTGCCGTAACAATGAAGGGCCGTGTTGAGATCGTCCACGGCGATGAACAGCATGTTCATCTTGCGCGCCGGCTCGGCGGCGCGGGCCGTCGGCACGGCGAGGATGGACAGGATTAGCGCGAGGCAGGTTGCGAGTCGTTTCATGGTGCAACTCTCGGTGTGCGGGCGAACGCGGGAATTTTGCCCTGGACGCGCGGCGAGCTTTTTGACATAGCCTCGCCATTCTTTTTACAGACTCGAACTTGTTGGCGAGCCGTTCATGAGGCGAAACCGGAAGCGTCGATGGCTCCTTCTGGCCCTCCCCCTGCTTTGCGCCGCCGTCCTCAGCTGCCGCAGCACCCGAACCACCCGGCCTTACCGCGAACCACCGCCGCCCAACATTCGGCCCACCGTCATCGACTACGTCGAAACCGACGCCTTCGACGAGCTTTTCGAGAGCGCGCTGACCAATCAGGATCCGGTCATCCTCATTCAGACCGACACCAGTCGGCCGGACTGGGGAGCGCGTCTGAATGCCTGGATCGCGGCCTGGAACCGCGGCGGCAAGGTGGTCGATGAACCCGGCCGGCGCGTTCGTTTCCAGTCGCCGCTGTCGCCGGTCACGATCAACGGCGAAACGCTGCGCGAATTCCGCCTGCTCATCGACGACCTGATGAAGCGCGTCGAGGACGCCGCTCGTCGCGGTTCGTCGTGGTGGGCCGTGGAACGCATCCAGCGCCGCCGCATCGCCCTGCTGAAACCGTACAGTCTGCGCTTCCATCTCGACGAGGACAAGAAGATTCAGCTCATCTTTTTCAACGGCGAGTATTCGCGCTACTACCGCGAATTCCTGGACGTGATGTCC
Organism: Gemmataceae bacterium; assembly: GCA_036557825.1. Lineage (GTDB taxonomy): Bacteria > Planctomycetota > Planctomycetia > Gemmatales > Gemmataceae > JAJPHU01. The sequence goes on along the minus strand of DATBGU010000069.1, from coordinate 8,229 downwards.
CTGAGCGATGCGGATGAGTCGAAGGAATGGGCGCGCGCGGTGCAATGCTCGCACTGCAAGGGCGAAGCGAAGGGCAAGACCGCGCAGAGGACACGAGAGCGCGCGGAAGAACAGTAACAGTTACACGACCAGCCCGAAGCGCCAGCGAGGGCTGCTTTGCCGCCCTCGCTGGCGCTTCGGGCTGGTACTTACCAGCGCAAGCGCGGCGGTCCCTTCCAACCGCGCGCCATCCGCGTCAGTTGCCGGCGAACGCCTTCCGGTCGCAACCACCCGAAGCCCGCGTAGCCCAGCGTCCGCAGCAAGTCCTGGAAATCGCTCTCCGTCCACGCCGGCTGGCCCTTGCGCGTCATCGCCAACGTGAGGTCTTCCTCCGTCGGCGCGGACTTGAACAGCCGCGCCAGCGGCGACGTCGCTTTCGGCGGGACCGCGTAGGGCGTGTGCAGCGACAAAAACATCTCCAGATACGGCAGCGCCTCCTCGTCCCAATCGGAGGGCGCGGCGTCCGCCAACTCCCAATCGAGGATCCACAGCCGCAGCGTGCGGTCGGCGCTGCCGGACAGAGCGTAACGGCCATCGGCGCTGAAGGCCACCGCGGTGACGGCGTCGCCGTGGCCGGCGAAAGTGCGCAGGCACTGGCCGCCGGCGACTTCCCAGAGCTTGACCGTGGCGTCGGTGCTGCCGGACAGAGCATAACGGCCGTCGAAACTGAGACAGACCGACGTGACGGCGCCGCGATGACCGGCGAAGGTGCGCAAGCGCCGGCCGCTAGACACTTCCCAAAGATGGAGCATGCCGAACTGCACGAATCGGCCGTTGTCGCGCTGAATGACCGCCTGACCGCCTCCGGTCAGGGCGAATTGGCCGTCGGCGCTGAGGCTCAGCGCCGTGACGGCCTCCGGTTCGTTCTCGAAGGTCGGCAGACAGCGGCCGGTCGCCGTCTCCCACAGCTTCATCTGCCCGGAGGTGAAAAGGCGCTCGCCGTCGTTGCGGACGAGGAAATGCGCGCTGCCGGACAACGCGAATCGGCCGTCGGCGCTGATGGCGACGGAATGCACCGGGCCGGCGTGGCCGCGCAGGACGCGGACGAGGCGGCCGGCCGGCACGTCCCAGATGTGTACCGTGCCGTCGATGCTGGCGGAGACGGCCAGCCGTCCGTCGGCGCTCAGCGCCACGGACGTCAGCACGTCCAGATCCTCGCGGCAGGTACGCAGACAATGGCCGGCCGGCACGTCCCAGAGGGTCAGCGCCGCGCCGGTGCTGCTGCACAGGGCGAGCCGGCCGTCGCCGCTGAGCGATACCGAGGTGACGCCGCCCATGTCGCCCTCGAAAGTGTGCAGACAGCGGCCCGCGGCCTGATCCCACAATTTGAGGGTGCGGTCGGCGCTGCCGGACAGGGCCAACCGGCCGTCGGCGGTCAGGCAAACGGCCGTTACCGCCTCGGTGTGCTCGGCGAGGTCGGCGCCGCACCAGCCGCCTTGCAGCGCCTGCCGCGGCAGGTGCGAATACAAGCTGCCCCACACGTTCATCGCTTCCGGCCGACGGCCGTGACCCGGCTGCGACCGCGCCTCGCGCACGTCCCGCGCGGCGCGGACGGCGTCGCCGGCGGCCAATGCCTGCCGCGCCCGTGCCAGCGCGCGCTCGTACTCGGTCCATGCCGACAACGCGGTGTCACTGGGGAGCACGCGCGACAGGATGTAAGGTGCGGCGTGGTCGCCGGGGATGGTCCACAGGGCCAGCGTCGTGTCGGCGCTGGCCGACAGCACCTGATGCCCGCCCCCAACGAGACACAGCGAATGCACCGTGCCGGCGTGTCCCTCCAGCGTACACAGGCAGCGGCCGGTGGTTCGCTGCCACAGTTTGATGGAGCGGTCCTCGCTGCCGGACAGGACGTAGCAACCGCCGGCGCTAAAGCACACCGAGGTCACGGCCCCCTGATGGCCGTCGAACGTGCGCAGGCAGCGGCCGGTCGAAAGATCCCACAGTTTGAGGGTGCGGTCGGCGCTGCCGGACAGGGCGTGGCGACCATCGCCGCTCAGCGCCGCCGCCAGCACCTTGTCGGTATGCCCCTTCAATGTGCGGACAAGCTGTCCGGTGTCGGCGTCCCATAACTGAAGCGTCCGATCGCGGCTGCCGGACAGGACGAGCCGGCCGTCGCTGCTCCAGCACACGGCCAGGACCGGCCCCTCGTGACCGCCGAGGGTGCGCAGGCAGGCGCCCGTGTCGGCGTCCCACAACTTGACCTGGCCGTCGCCGCCGCCGGAGACGGCCCGGCGTCCGTCGGCGCTGAGCGACGCCGCCAGCACCCAGTTGCTGTGTCCCTCAAAGACGCGCAGGCACTCGCCGCTCTCCGTCTGCCACAACCGCAGGGTGTGGTCGGCGCTGCCCGACAGGGCCAGCCGGCCGTCGGCGCACAGTCCGACCGAGGTCACCCACTCCGCATGGCCCTCGAACGTATGCAGACAACGGCCGTTGGAGATGCTCCACAGTTTGAGGGTGCCGTCGGCGCTGCCGGACAGGGCGAACCATCCGCCGCGGCCGGCGCACACAGAGGAAACCCAGCCCGTGTGTCCCGACAGATGACGCGGTCGTCGATCGCTGTCGGTCAGGCACTCGCGCACCGCGTCGCGCACGCCGCGCACCTCGTCGAGATCGGCGCCAATATCCGGCATACGCTCCAGCGTCTCCAGCGCCGGACGCCAATCGCCCTGCTCCAGTTGCACGCGGGCCAGCAGGCACGGCGGCAGCCATTCGTCGGGATGCGAGATGCAAACATCGCGCAGCTGTTGCAGCAGCGCCTCGGTGTTCAGCCGGCCCGCGCGCCAGCGCGTGAGGCCGAGATTGTACGTCGATTCGGGGTGCTGCGGGCTGATCGTCAGCGCCTCGTGCCAGAGTTGCTCGGCCTCGTCGAGTTTGTGCAAGTCGAGCAGCGACATGGCCCGGTTGTTGAGGGCGTCGTCCCGCGCCTTGGCGGCCTGCGGCGCCTGGCGGCGATAGGGCCGTCCCATCGCCTGGCCGTACAGCCGTTGCAGCACGGCGATGATCTCGCGCATATCGCGCGGACGGTCGTCCGGGTTGGTGCGGAAACAGTGTTCGAGCAGTTCGGCCAGCGCCGCCGGCATCGGCGGCAGATACGCCTCGGCCGGCCCGCGCTCGCGATAATCGGCCAGCACGGCGGCCGCCAGGTAGCCGGCCGACCAGTGCGCGGAGCCGGCGAACATGTGCAGCACCGACACGCCCCAGCTCCAGATGTCGGTCTTGCGCGAGACCGGCCGGCCCTCCACCTGCTCCGGCGAGCAGAACGCCGGCGTCAGGCCGCCGGCGCTGACGAGAATGCTGCCCTCGTGTCCCGCCGCCGCGAACGCGACCGGCGCGCCGCGCGCTTTGGCCATGCCGAAGTCCGTGACCTTGGCGGCGCCGTCGCTGGTCATCAGCACGTTGCCCGGCTTGACATCGCGATGGACCAGTCCTTGCTCGTGGGCGTGCTGCAAGCCCCAGGCGAACTGCACGGCCACATCCACGATGCGCTCCAGCGCTCGGCTCGGCCCGCCGGCGTACAGACGGCGCGAACGAATCCAATCGGCCAGGCTGCCGCCGGAGACGTACTCGGCGAAGACGCGCGGGATGCCGTCCAAACGCCGGACGTAATGGCACGTGACCAGGTGCGGATGCAGGCCGAGCTTGACCCACGTCTCCGCCTCGTGCTCGAAGTCGGCCTTGTCCTGCTCGCTTTGGAAGAACTCCAGCCGCGGGCACTTGACGGCCAGATCCATGTCCCAGCCGCGGTGATGCACGCGGTAAACGAGACCGCGTCCGCCGCTGGTGAACACCTCGCGCACCTCGTAGAGATCGAGGATCACGTCGCCGGGCTTCCAGGCGTCGGCGCCCGCTTCCGCCGGGAGCGGCGCGGTCTCGGCCACGGTCGCGGCCAGCGACGACCCGGAGGCCGCATCCGAAACCCACCACCACGGCGACGAGCGTTTGGAGGAACCGCCTTCTTCCGGGGCGGGCACGAAGGATTGGCGGCAGTCCGGACAAACGAACTCCCGATCCAGGGCGGAATCAGCGACCTGGTAGACGGTTTGACAGTGAGGACAGCGTACCGGAACCGTGCTCATCTTCGTTCAGGCGTCCGCGCCGCTCACCGGAATCGAGGGAGGAGTCAGCGTCATCCGTGTAGAGTAACACGCGAATGCGGAATGCAGAATGCGGAATGCAGAATGAAAAACAGAGTTTTCATTCTGCATTCCGCATTCCGCATTCGATTACGGCACCACGGCCGGCGGCGGAACGTAGCCGGTCTGCTTCTCTTCCTCTTCCGCCTGGATGATGATGCGCGGCGTCACCATGATCAGCAAGCTCTCCGCCGACCGTCCGTAAGCGGTGTTGCGGAACAGACGGTTCAGGTAGGGAATCTTGCTGAGGATCGGCGGGCCGTACTCGTTGCGGCCTTCGGACAGACGCTTCAGACCGCCCATGAGCACCGTGCCGCCGTCCGGCACGGCCACGGTCGTCTGCACCGACACGCGCGTCAGACGCGGCTGCTGCACGAACTGCGTGAAGACCACCGGCTGGCCGGTCGCCGTGCCGTCGAACAAGGGGAAAATCGGCGTCACCACCGGGAACAGGTTGACCTCGCCGTTGACCACGTTGGCCAAGCTCGGCGTCAGCGACAGACGCACGAAACGTCGATCCGCCGAGATGACCGCCTGAATGGTCAACTGCACGCCCAGGGGGAACAACGTCGTGGTTGGGAAGTAGGTGAACTGGCCCAGCTGCGGGATCACCTGCACGCCGACGACGAAGAACTGGAAGTCCTGCACCTGGATGTTGCCGGTCTGACCGTTGAACAGCGTCAGCTTGGGCGCTTGCATGACGTTGGAGCGAACGTCGCCCTGCACGGCCTCCATGAACAGGAACACCTGAATGTCGCTGAGGAAGGCCAGGCCCATCGTCAGGCCGCCGAAACCGGGGATGCCGGGATAGCCGCCGAACGGCGGAACAGCCTGTGGATAGGTCAGCTGCGTGATGGGGATGTTCAGGTCGCTCGTCAGCGTGCCGGCCGGCGTCAGGCCCGACAGGAAGTTGCCGCCCGTGAACTGGTTGATGAACCCCGGAACCTGGAAGTTGCCCGAGGTCAACGCCGGCTGCGCCTGGAGGGTGCTGCCGCGTTTGTTGAGGATGTTCAGGTTGAAGTTGACGCCGATACGCTCGAAGAAGTCCTCGGCGATGCTGATGAACTTGACCTCGACGGCCACCTCCTGATCCTGCAAGCGTCGCAGGGCGGCCAGCAGGTCGGCGACCTGGTCCTGAATGTCCGGCGTCTGGTTGATCGCCAGCGACATGGTCAGGGGGTGATAGTCGATGGTGCCCGGCCCACCCTGCTCGGCCCAGCTGCGCGGCGAGATGGTGCTGGTGATGAGCTTGATGAGCATGTCCTCGTGCGTCTGCGCCCGTGTCTTGCTCACCTGCACGGGGCCGGCCGTGCCTCCCTCGGAGGCGAAGCCGGTGCCTCCGTTGGCCCGCGAGCCGCCCATCGGCGCGCCCACTTGTTGGCCAGGCGGGAGCGTGAGCGGTCCCGTCACCGGCGACGGCGTACCCCCCATCATCGGCTGGTTGACGACCTCCATGGGCAGCTGCCCCGTCGGCGTCACACCGACCTGACCGAAGTTCTCCACGGCCAGGACCAGATCGGTCACCGGGTAGACGTGCAGCGTCTGCTTGCCGCGGGCGTAGTCCTCGGTGGTGATCTTTAGCACATCGTCTTCGGTCGTGTGGGTCAGATGCACCGAATGTAGCAGGAGATTTAACGCCGATTTCAGAGCGATGTTCTCCAGCTTGATCGTCACCGGCAGGTCCTGATTGATGCCCTTCTCGGCCAGGGCCGGCTCATCGACGTAGATGTTGATGCCCTGGTCGGCGCGGATGTACTCGACGACATCGCGCAGCGGCGTGTTGACGAAGCTGACCGTCACCGGCGAGGTCAGTTTGCGCTCGATGTTTTTCTCCGGCGCCGTCTTGCGCGGCATGGGCAGCGTATCCAGGTCATCTCGCGACTTGCGACCCTGAATTAGGCGGCGGCGTGCGGGATCCTTCTCCAGAGTCACAATGTCCTTGATGGCCCGCGCATCGCCCATGTCATCGGTGTCGTCCAGACCGTTCAGGAGGAAATCTTCCTTATTCTTCTTGTTTTTCCGGTAGACGTCCTTGTTGCGCTGCATTTGGGCCATGGTGACGGCGGCGGTGGCCATCGGGTTGTCGGGATCGAGTTCCTTGACGCGCATGGCCAGCGCCTCGGCCTCGTCGTACTTGCCGTTGCGGAACAACTCGTTGTACTGCTTCATCAGATCGGCCACGCTCTTCTGCTTGACCTGCTCGGCGTTCTGTGCCTTCAGACGCGATGCCTTGGTGGCCTTCGATGAAGCGTTGGAGTTATTGGCGAAGTCCACCTGCGCTTTCATCAGGCGGAACTGCTGCACGCGCGACTCGATCGGCCGGCGCAGCAGCGCCAGCTGACGATGGTCGATCTGCTCCTCGGCGAGCTGGCCGAGATAATCTTGCAGCATGGCCACGGCCTCCTCCGTTTGGCCGCTGCGGAAGCGCTCCAGGGCGTCGGACTGCACCTTCATGCCCTGGTCGCGGAGCTGCTGGAACTTGACCTCACGCATGGCCTTGGTGCGGTCGAGCAACGACCGATCGTTGTCGTCCGTGGCCCGCGCTCGTCCCGTATCGCTGGAACTGAGCGTCGGCGACTCGGCCTGCGGGTTGAGCTGCGGCCCCTTCTCGCTCGGGGATTGCGTGTCCTCAGAGCCGGTGAGGGCGAGGCCAGATGGAGCGCCGGGGTTACCAGCGACGCCCTGACCGGCCGACTGCATCTCCGGCGTATTGAGGACCTCGCGCATGCGGACCTGATTGCGCGGATCGAGCGTATTGGTGTCGATGGCCGCCAGCATCAAGCGGGCCTGCCGGTACTCGTGGCGGTGGTAAGCGGCGATGACGGCCTCGAAAGCGCGATTGGCACTGAGGAATTGTTGACCCCTCTCCTCGGCGTCGATGCTGCGCAGCACCGCCAGACCTTGCTCGCGAGCGCCGCCGTTGATGGCTTCCTCGGCCAGGCGGCGAGCGATGGACGTCTCCCCCTTGTTCAATTCGAGTCGAGCTTGCTCGAGTTTTAGCAGCGCTTCGGTGTTCGGAGCGGGGGCGCGGCCCGTCGATGGCTTGTTCGCGCCCTTAGCGCCCTTGTCGATGCCGGCCGGCGGCAGCATGCCGCTGGGCGTCGTCGGAGCGCCGACGAGGGCGAGGCCGCCGCTGTTGCCGCCGCGCATCTGCTGGACCACCTGCAAGGTGCGTTCGATGGGCTGCATGTCCTGGCCGAAGGCGATGGCCAGCTGCCGGGCCTGAGCCAAGTCTTTCTCCGCTTCCTGGCAACGGACGGCGGGCGCTTGCGTGCCGTAGCGGAGGATTTCACCCGCGTGATGGACCAGACCGTCGATGCGTTGCCGAGCGAGGAAGGCCGTCTGCTGATAGAGTTGATTGGGATTTTCCTCGTCGGCGCGGAAGACCACGCCGAGCCGTTGCGCCTCGACGATTTTGTCGCGCGCCGCGACGAGACGGTTCTGTCGCTGGAGCGTGTGGGCCTCGGCCATGAGTTGACGGGCCTTCGCCTGGTTGGCCAACTTGTCGCCGGCCGGCGGCGGCGTCGATCCCGGCCGCGTGTTGCTGGCCGACTGCGCGTTCGGCGTCCCGCCGGTCGGGGCTTCAGGCCGGCGAGCCGCCGGTTCTCCCTTGGCCGGCTGCGTGGCGCCGGCCTGGGCGACGGCTTGGTCGCCGGGCCGCTGCTGCGCCAGCGGGCCGTGTTTGAGATCGGCGCTGTCCTTGGCGACCACCGGCGGATCGGGTAGTTTGAGGCGGCGTTCCTGCTGACGCCGCGCCTGGATGTCGGCCAGCATTTTATCGGGGCGGTCGCCAAGATCCCAGATGCTATACGGGCCGTGCAGTTTTTGAGCGTCGTAGGCCAACCGCTGGGCGGCGTCGTAGTCCTTTTTCTCGAAGAGACGGCGCGCCTCGGCCAGCAGCTCGACGGACTTGTCCTTGTGCTGCTGATCGCTGGCGCGTTTGACGTCGGCCTGGAGCTTGTCGGGCGTGTCCTCGAAGAACAGTCCCCAGTGAATGTGCCGAGCCGCTTTCAGCCGCGCCGCCGTCTTGGAGGCTTCCTCGACGTCGCCCTTGGCG
>DATBGU010000068.1:0-12232 GCA_036557825.1 Gemmataceae bacterium | reverse complement strand
AAACGGTTGGAAAGCTCGGCAATTGCACGTCTGCGCCGAGATCATCCCCGCTATCGACGACATTCTCGCCGCCCTCGAGAACGCGGGCTATTCCCCGAAGGAAATGTTCGCCGTGCGCCTGGCGCTTGAGGAGGCGCTCGTCAACGCCATCAAGCACGGCCATCGCGGGGATCCAAGCAAGGAAGTTCAACTCCGCTACTATCTCACGTCCGAGTGCATCGTGGCGGAGATCGAGGACCAAGGCCCCGGGTTCAATCCTCAGGAGGTTACCGATCCCCTCGCGCCGGAGAACCTCGAACGGGCGGGCGGCCGCGGTCTGCTGCTGATTCGCAACTACATGAGTTGGGTGCGCTTCAACAGCACCGGCAACTGCGTAACCATGTGCCGGCTGCGCAAGGACGCCTGAAAAACCCTTCCCCTCACCGCGCCCCGGCGCGGCCCTCCAGTCGCAATTGACGCTCTGTAGCCTGTTGGCGTACACTACAAACCTCTTCAACTCAAGGGGTACGTCATGAGCCACGGGCAAGGCGAGGATAGCGGTACGACCACTCCCTATGAGACGGCGCGCGGCCGCGATTGGCCGAGCGTACGGCAATTCAACGTCTTCGTCGAGAACCGCGTGGGCAATTTGCTCCATGTGGTGCGGCGTTTCGAGACAACGGACGTCAAGATTGTCGCGCTGACCGTCAACGATTCCGCCGACTGCGCCATCATCCGCATGGTGCTAAGCGATCCGGAACGCGCCCTGGAGATTTTCGAGCGCGCCCGGCTGCCGGTGACCGAGAGCAATCTGCTCGTCGTACAGCTGCCCGACAGCAATCAGCCGCTGCTGGACATCTGCAAAGCTCTCCTGGGCGCTGAGATCAGTATCCACTATGCCTATCCGCTGCTGATCGGACCGCACGGCTGTGCGGCGGTGGCCCTGCACGTCGAGGACCATGAGACGGCGGCGGCCACGCTGTCGCGTCTCGGCTTCACCCTGTTCACGGAAAACGATCTGCGGACCGACGAAGGGCTGACGTGAGCCGAGATGAAATCACGCGGAGCGGCGTCGCGTAAGGGTGGCGATTTCCACCTTGATGAGCTGCTGCACGACGGCGGCCGCTGTCGGACGATTCTCGGACCGATGGGCCAGCAAGCGTTCGATAAGGGCGATCAGCGAGGCGGGCAGGTTGACGACACTGCGGCGGATGTCGGCTGGCGGATCGCAGCGGTGGCGGCGGAACGTCTGTCGCAACGAACCGGGCGGATAAGGCAGCCGACCCGTGAGCATCTCAAAGAACATCACCCCCAAACTGAATAGATCGCTGCTCAACTCTTCGGCCGGTAAGGGATCGCACTGTTCCGGCGCCAGGTAGTTGGCCGTTCCCAAGACATAGCCGGCGCGCAGGAAGGCGGCATTCTCACCGGGCCGATGCGCGAACCCCAGGTCGATCAGGACGGCGGTGCCGTCGTCGATGAGGCGGACGTTGTCGGGCTTGATGTCGCCGTGGAGAAAGCCGGCCGTGTGCAGTGCGACCAGTGCTTCGCTGATTTGGCGCACGATCCATACCGCCTCGGACACGGGCAGGCGGAAGTCGCGCCGCAAGCGTCGGCGCAACGACTCGCCGGGCAGCAGATCCATGACCAGAAAGTAGGGCGGAGCGGTGACGTGGGCGTGGCTGACGCGCACCAGGTGCGGATGGCGCACGCCGAGTCCGGCCCGCGCTTCCCGCTGTAGCAACTTGATGCCGGTGTCGGCATCGTCCCAGTCGTCGCGCAGCAGCTTGATGGCGCAGGCGGTATCGGTGTCGAGGGCGCGGCCGGAGAAAACCGAGGTCATCGGTCCGCCGCCGAGGCGCCGCAACAGTTGATAGCCCGGAATCCTTGGGATCGGCTGCATGAGAACAGACCGCGTCCGAAAAGCCGTTTCATACGGAAAAATGTGTATCGGAGTGAGTATCGGCAAATCCGGCGAGCGGTATCCAGAAAATCGGCAAAGAGTCGGCGCAGGCGCGAAGGGGGAATCCGCTTTGTCTGCCGCAGTCGCGCCGGTAGGATAACATCAGATTCGCTCCGTGTGCCGACCCGCCGCATCCTTGCGCCTCCGCGAGCCTGCCATGACGTTCCGTTCTTACCTCGTCATCCTGGCTGTCCTCCCTGGGATGCCGTCCTCTCGCGCGGCGGAAGGGACAGTCCCGGCGCGGACGGTGGACTTCAGCCGTGACATTCATCCGATCCTCGCCCGCTCCTGTCTGTCTTGCCATGACGCGCGCAAACAGCGCGGCGGACTGCGACTCGATGAGGGAAAGGCGGCCCTGCGCGGCGGCGACAGCGGCGTCGTCATCAAGCCCAAGGACGCCGCCCACAGCCGTTTGTTTCTTCTCATCGCCGGCCGCGATCCTGATGTGAAGATGCCGCCCGCCGGCAAAACGCCGCTGACGCCGAGTGAAGTGGAATTGCTCCGTGTCTGGATCGATCAGGGCGCGAAATGGCCCGCCGCGGAAACGACCGTCGCCAAACCGGCTTCTTCAACTCACTGGGCGTTTCAACCCGTGAAACGGCCGCGGCCCCCGAGCGTGAAGGATCGGGCCTGGTTGCGCAACGACATCGATGCCTTCGTGCTGGCGCGGCTGGAAAAGGAGGGACTCTCTCCCGCGCCGGAGGCGAACCGCGCCACGCTGTTGCGGCGTTTGAGCCTCGATCTGCTGGGTCTGCCGCCGTCGCCGAAGGAGGTCGCGGCGTTCGAGCGCGATCCGCGCCCCGACGCCTATGAGCGCGTCGTCGATCGTCTGCTGTCCTCGCCGCACTACGGCGAGCGTTGGGGCCGTCACTGGCTCGACCTGGCCCGCTACGCCGACAGCGACGGCTACGAGAAAGACACCGGCCGTCCCTGGGCCTGGCGCTACCGCCACTGGGTTCTCGACGCCCTCAACCGCGATCTGCCTTACGATCAATTCGTCATCGAGCAACTGGCCGGCGATCTGCTTCCGGGCGCGACCACTGAGCAGAAGGTGGCGACCGGCTTTCATCGCAACACGCTGACCAACAAGGAAGGCGGCGTCGATAAGGAGCAGTTCCGCGTCGAGCAGGTGGTCGATCGCGTCAACACGACGGCCCGCGCTCTGCTCGGCGTGACGCTCGGCTGCGCTCAGTGTCACGATCACAAGTACGATCCCTTCTCGCAGCGCGAATATTACCGCTTCTTCGCCTTCTTCAACAGCGACGTGGAAAAGGACATCCTCGCTCCGCTTCCCGGCGAGGAGCCGCCGCCCAAGGAAGGGAAGATGAAGGCGCGGACAATGGCGCAGACGCTTGCCCTGGGCGCGCCGCGAAAGACGCACGTCCTGATCCGCGGCGATTTCCTGCGTCCGGGAGTCGAGGTGCAACCGGGCACGCCGGCCGTGCTGCCGCCTCTGCAAACGGCGGGCGAGACGCCCGCGCTCCGTCGTGGAGCGCGGGCGTCTCGCCCGCTGCCCGGCGACACGCCGCCGAACCGTCTCGACCTGGCGCGTTGGATCGCCCGCCCGGACAATCCGCTGACGGCGCGTGTGCTGGTCAACTGGGTCTGGCACAAGTATTTCGGCCGCGGCATCGTGCCGACGCTTGAGGACTTCGGCACCCAGGGCGAACGTCCCTCGCACCCCGACCTGCTCGACCACCTGGCCGGCGAGTTCGTCCGGCGCGGCTGGAGTCTCAAGGCGCTGCATAAACATATTCTGATGTCGGCAACCTATAGGCAATCGTCGCGCGTGACGCCGGAATTGTTGCGGCGCGATCCGCTCAACGTGCTGTTGGCCCGGCAATCGCGTCTGCGGCTGGAGGCGGAGACGGTGCGCGACGTGACGTTGGCCGCGAGCGGCCTGCTGACGCGCACCATCGGCGGCCCAAGCGTGCGTCCGCCGCAGCCGCCCGGCATCTCCGAATTGACCTACGCCAACAGCGCCCGCTGGATCGAGAGCAAAGGACCGGACCGCTATCGCCGCGGTCTGTATATCTGGTTCCAGCGCACCAGTCCCTATCCGATGCTGATGACGTTCGACGGACCCGACTCGAACCTCTGCTGTGTGCGCCGCGAGCGCTCGAACACGCCGCTCCAGGCACTGACGCTGCTCAACGATACCGTGTTCGTGGAGGGCGCCCGCGCCCTTGGCCGCCGAATCGCGGCACGGACGGACGGCACGGAGGAGCGCATCCGTTGTGTCTTTCGTCTGTGTCTGAGCCGCGAGCCAACGGACCGAGAGCGGAGCCGGCTTGTTCGTCTGTTTGAAGAGCTGCGGCTTCTATGCCGAGACAATCCGAGCGAGGCGGCTCGCCTGGCCGGCACGAAGGAGAGCGCTTCGGCGGAGACGGCCGCATGGGTGGCGTTGGCACGGGCGATTATGAACTTGGATGAGTTTGTCACTCGAGAGTGAGGAGCGGACCATGCGACGAATTCTGTTCTTCCTATCGTGCATCATTGCGATCGGCGCTTGTGGTGCAGAGCAAAATCATCCTGCTTTACAAGAAGCGGCGGATGCGAAGTTTCGAGCCAGGATGCAAGCTATTCAGAAACAAAGGGAAGCATTGCAGAAACAACTCGAAGAGCTTGCCAAAAAGGAGCAAGCGCTGCGAAAAGAGATGGCGGAGAGGGCCAAGGAAAGGGAGTATTACATCAAGGTGGAGGTGAAAGGCTACCTCGGCAAGGGAAAGACTTGGGGTACTCTCGTGTACGAGGCGGAAGGGGGTTGGGTAGTCACTGCTCAGGGAGTTAGCCTGGAATTGGACCTCGGCAAGGACAAGAAGTTCCTTGAAGCGGTGAAGGCCTTGGAGGGAAAGAGTGTGCGGATCACGGGAACCGTGGTGAGTCGTGACCCGGAGAGTAAAGGTTCCACCCTATTCCTCCCCGTACCCGTCCTCGTGGTTGGATCGTTGAAGGCGGCCGAGTAAGTATTCACTGCGGAGAGGGAGCCATGCCTGCTCATCGCGATTATCTCGCTCAATCTCGCCGCGACTTCCTGACCACTTCGGCCAGCGGCATCGGCCTGCTCGCCCTCGCCTCGATGATGCGTGACGATGGCTTGCTGGCAGCGGAGGCCGTGTCCGATGCGGCCAACCCGCTCGCTCCCAAAGCGTCGCACTTCGCGCCGAAAGCACAAAGCTGCATCTGCATCTATCTCGAAGGCGCTCCCAGTCAAATCGACCTGTTCGATCCCAAGCCGAAGCTCAACGAATTGCACGGCCAAAAACTCCCGGAGTCGATGACGAAAAACGTGCGCTTCGCCTTCATCCAGAAGGAAGGCGCACGTCTCCTCGGCAGCCCGCGCAAGTTCACCAAGCACGGCCAATGCGGCATGGAACTGTCCGACTTCCTGCCGCACCTGGCGACCTGCGCCGACGACATCGCGCTGGTGCGCTCGATGCACACGGAAGCGTTCAATCATCATCCCGGCCAGCTGATGATGAACACCGGCGTGCCGCTGTTCGGCCGGCCGAGCATGGGAGCCTGGCTCACCTACGGCCTGGGATCGGCCGCGCGCAACCTACCGGGTTACGTCGTGCTGACGGCCGGTCGCGGTACCAGCGCCGGCGCAACCGCCTGGACAAGCGGATTTCTGCCGACCACGTATCAAGGCGTGCTGTTCCGCAACAAGGGTGAGCCGGTCCTCAACCTGGCTAATCCCGGCGGCTTGACCGACGAGATGCAGCGCAAGACCATCGAGGCCCTGCGCGATCTGAACACGGAGCGGCACCAGCGCCTCGGCGATCCCGAAATCAACAGCCGCATCGCCGCCTACGAACTCGCCTTCCGCATGCAGTCGGCCGCCCCGGAGTTGATCGATCTTTCCCGCGAGACGAAGGCGACGCGCGACCTGTACGGTCTGGATCGCGACGAGCCGGTCATCAAGGCGTCGCGCGGCGGCGGACGCGGCCAGTTTCACGCCTTCGCGGCCAACTGTTTGCTTGCTCGGCGGCTCGTCGAGCGTGGCGTGCGCTTCGTCAACTTGTATCACGCCTCCTGGGACCACCACAGCAACCTCGACGCGGAGCTTCGCCACAACTGCCTGATGGCCGACCAACCCGTCGCGGCGCTTCTCAAGGATCTCAAGCGGCGCGGACTGCTCGATACGACGCTGGTAATGTGGATCAGCGAGTTTGGCCGCACGCCGCTGGGCGAGAACCGCGTCGGTTACAAGACGGTGACGGGCCGCGATCATCATCCGTTTGCCTTCACCATCTGGATGGCCGGCGGCGGCGTCAAGGTGGGGCAGGTGATCGGCAAGACCGACGACATCGGCTGGAACGTCGTCGAGGATCCCATCCATATCAACGACTTCCACGCTACCGTCCTGCGGTTGTTCGGGCTGAATCATCTGAAGTTGACGTATCGTTTCCAGGGACGTGACTTCCGCCTGACCGACGTGGCCGGCAAGGTGGTGACGAAACTCCTGGCATGACTTGGAATCGACGAGGATTGCTCATGCAGCGCATCAATCGGGACCAGGCTCGCAAGTACGCTTTCGACTGGCGCGACGAACCGCTGTTGCGCGTCCGCCCCGGCGAAAGTTTCGAGATTGAGACGTGGGACGCCAGCACCGGCTACTTCAAGACGCCGGCCGACAAGGCCATACCCGGTCGGCGTCCCGGCTTCGATCGCAGCCCGCCGCACGCCAACCCCATTGGAGGTCCGGTTTACCTCGAAGGCGCTCAGCGCGGCGATACCCTTGTTGTCACCATCGAGGACATTTTGGTGTCCGATTATTCGTGGATCGCCATCGGTCCGCGTCGCGGTCCGCTCGGCGAATCGACGCGCTGGCCGGAATTGTCCGGCGATTACACGACGAAAATCTTCCGCCACACGCCCGGACCCAGCGGCACGATGCGCGACGGCACCGTTCACTTCAATGAGCGCCTGTCGTGGCCAATCACCCCGTTCATCGGCACGCTGGGCGTGGCCCCCGATCGCGAAGTGACAACCAGTCTCGACGGCCAGGGCGAATGGGGGGGCAATCTCGACATTCGCGATGTCTGTCCCGGCAACCGCATTTTGCTGCCGGTTTTCCACGCGGGGGCGCTCTTCTCTCTCGGCGACGTTCACGCCAGCCAGGGCGATACCGAGTTCACCGGCACCGCCGCCGAGACGCAGGCCACCGTGCGCGTGCGCCTCGATCTGATTAAAGGCAAGCGCGTCCCGTGGATGCGCATCGAGAAACCGGAGTCGATTGTCTCCGTGTATGCGTTTCGACCACTGGAGGTCGCCGTCGAGACGGCGACGATCAACCTCATCGACTGGCTGGTAGGCGATTACGGTTTCACGCCGACGGATGCGTATTGCCTGGTCAGCACCTGCCCCGATTTCCGCATCAATGTTTATCAGATGTGCAAGCTGGGCAAGATCAACTATGTAGCGGGGGCGGAACTGCCGAGGAAGTATGTTCTTCGGTGAAACGCTTTCGGACATCGGTAGTGCGGCGGAAGGGAGACGGAGCCGATGACCGAGGCGGAATGGCAATCGTGTGGCGATCCGCACGCGATGCTCGACTTCCTCGATGCCCAGGCGAGCCCTCGAAAGCTGCGGTTACTCGCGTGCGCTTGCTGTCGGAGGCTGTGGACGAACCTCTCTTCTGAGGCCCGTCGCTCGGTTGAGACGGCCGAACTGTTTGCTGATCGGAAAGTCGGTCCCAAAGATCTTCGCGGCGCTCGCGGGCCGTGTTACTCGGGCCTTCGTGCCGACAACAGCGCTTCCTTCGCGGCCGCCCCCAGCCAGAGCTTCCGCCGATACGCCCGAACGGCACTCCTGCATGCAGCCTGGTCGGCGGGCTGGCCCAGTTGGGTCGAGCGCGTCAGACCGGAAACCGAGGCCGCCGAAAAAGTGGCTCAGGCCATGCTCGTCCGTGACATCTTCGGCAACCCCTTCCAACCTGTTTCGATTGCTCGAACTTGGCTTGCATGGAACCTTGGCACCGTGCGGAAAATGGCCCAGGCGATCTATGACGACCGGCGCTTCGATGATCTGCCGATTCTCGCCGACGCACTCGAAGAGGCCGATTGTATGGACTCTGACATTCTCTCGCATTGCCGCGCGTCCGCAGCGCACGTCCGCGGTTGCCGGGTGCTCGATGCTCTGCTCGGCAAATCGTGAGTGACGGATTGCAATTCCGTTTCCGTCAGCGCGTTCGCCGTTGCGTTCAGCAGCGAGTATCGACCGCTCGACGTCTCTTGCCGCGACTAAAGGATGTTGGTCAAGGACGCCAGACGGGCCGGCGGCGGAATGGAGGCGCGATGATGCGGGTCGAGCAACACGGCTTGCAATCCTGCCGCTCGCGCTCCGTCATAGTCGTTGATCGGATCGTCACCCACGTACAGAATCTGTTCCCACGGTGCCCGAGCTTTGCGGCACATCTCCGCAAAGAATTCCCGCGCCGGCTTGCGCCAACCGATCTCCGAACTGATGACGAGATGCCGCACCGCACGCAGCGCGGACAAGTGTTGCACCAGGCTACGTAAGCGCTGATCGAAGTTCGAGGCGATGCCAAGCACATGACCGCGAGACGCGAGCGTGTTCAGCACCTCCGCCGTTTCCAGTGCACACGCCCAGGCGTCGGGCCGCGCGAAATGCTCGTACAACTCCTCGAAACACGCTTCGGCATCACTCACGTCGTCGAGTACTTCGCGGACGATGGTTAGCCAGCGGGCCACCTCGCGCTCCTCGCTGGTGCGCAGACCGCCGGCGTAATCCACCTCCTCCTGCCGGCGAAACGCCGCGCGAAAACGAATGGCGATGGCAGCTTCATCGAGGCGACTGCCGAAACGCCGGCCCACGGCCGTATACACCGACGGAGCGGACGGCTCAGGATGGATGAGCGTACCGACGGCATCGAAGAAAAGGACGGGCGGCAGGGAGAAGGCGCGGGGCATCGGGTCAAGCGGGATAGAGCTTTTCCTGGAGGCGAGCGAGGCGGCGTTCCATCTGGCGGACGAGGAATTGCAGGCTCCAGCACGTTTGCTCCAGACGAGGACAGGCTTCTCCATCGGAAGCCATTGTCTGACGCAATTGGTCCAGTTCGATCGCGTAACGGTAGGCCTCATCCGGCCGGCGGTTGTGGATAGCCGCCTCGATGCGCGAGTGCAGGAAGGCGGCCTCGGTTGGGTTGTCGCGGAGACGGCGTTTCATGGCCGCCAACTCGATCCGCGATCGCGTCAGTTCCGCGCGGCGCTCGCGCAGCTGCGAAGTGACGCGGTCGATGTCCTCCTGCAATTGTTCGCGCGGGCTGAGTCGAAACAGATGGCGGCCCATCCCCATCAACCCCGACTCGACCGAATGTACCAGTTGTTCCAGCATCGCCTTCTTCTCCGGGTTCAAGCAGCCGGCGACTCCCCCGCGCCTTTTCTGTTATTCTATTCGTTCGTCCGGTTGTCTTCTTGCGGTTTTCGGTAAAAAGTCTTCAGGCGAGCGGGGGCGTCAGCCCCTTGTTGTTGCGTAAACAGGGGGCTGACGCCCCCCGCTCGCCGATTTTGAATCCATCGGGGAGTTTACACATGAAGAAGACCAAGGGGGAACAGTTCGCCGGGGTGACGGTGGCGCTCATCACGCCGTTTACGCATGGCGACATCGACTTCGCCGCCCTGCGGCGGCTCGTGGACTGGCACGTCGAGCAGGGCACCGATTGCCTGTCGCCGGTCGGTACCACGGGCGAATCGCCGACGCTGGACCACGACGAACACGAACGCATCATCGCCGCGGTGGTCGAGCAGGCGCGCGGACGCATCAAGGTCGTGCCGGGCACCGGCTCCAACAGCACCCGAGAGGCCATCCGCCTGACGCGCTTCGCCAAAAAGGCGGGCGTCAACGGTGCGCTCATGGTCGGTCCCTATTACAACAAGCCGACTCAGGAGGGATACCATCAACACTTCGCGGCCGTCGCCGAGGCGTGCGACCTGCCCATCGTGCTCTACAACATCCCCGGCCGGACGGCCTCGAACATTCTGCCCGAAACCATCGCTCGTCTGGCGGAGATCCCCAGCATCGTCGCCATCAAGGAGGCCACCGGTTCGCTCGATCAGGCGTCGCACATCGCCTCCTTGTGCGATCTGACAATTCTCAGTGGCGACGACAGCCTGACCCTGCCGCTGATGAGCGTCGGCGGCCGCGGCGTCGTCTCCGTGGTCGGCAACCTGGTACCGCGCGATCTCAAGGCACTGGTCGCCGCCTACGATGGCGGCAAGCCGGCCGAGGCGCTGCAATGGCATCGTCGCCTGTTCGCCCTTTGCCGCGACCTGCTCAGCGTGGCCACCAATCCCATCCCGCTGAAGACGGCCATGAAACTGCTCGGCCGCGACAGCGGCGAACTGCGCCTGCCCCTATGCTCCCTCGACGCAGCCGGCGAGGCGCGCATCGCGCAAACGCTCCGCGCCTATGGATTGCTGAAATAACCGACGGTCGCTTGCGGCGTCGCGTCTGGACCCGCGAAGCCGCAAACGGCCCAAGGAATAGGAGCGTGAAGAAATTCACAGAATTTTATTTGACGTAAATGAATTCGTTGATATGCTACTATCTGACTCGTAAAAGCGGATGTCGGCAGACGCAGTAGGGATTCCACGTTGCCATTCTAATCTGCGTCTGACCTCATCGGCACAAGGTCTTGCAGAGCCTTTAACAACCCGACGTTTTTCACGTTCAGGCTCCCGGCCGTGCGGCCGGTGGGTGTTGCTCCAGGTCCGGCGCCAGCCGGAGGAGACATAGTTTTTTTCACTTTTGTAGAGGCCCGCGTTCGCACGTCGGGGCGCTCAGGCTCCGTCGGAGTGGATGGATGCGATCCGGCAAGCGTTCGGCCGGCGGCGCGCGTGGGACGTGGGAGGAGTGTGCCTTGACTAATCACGCCACTGCCATCCGAAGCCGTTCCCCCAAACTCGCGTCGGCGGTTTCGTCGCCGATCCGCGTTTCGGGTGAAACCATCGGCCGCATGACCGCTGTCTTCAAACTGCTGGCCGACCCGTCGCGCTTGAAGATCGTTCTGGCCCTGGCCCAGGACGGTGAACTGCACGTATCGGCCCTGTGCGAACTGCTCCACCAGTCGCAACCGGCCGTCAGCCATCACCTGACGCTCATGCGCATGGTCGGTCTGGTTGGCTTCCGCCGCGACGGCAAGCACAATTACTATCACCTGGCTTCCGCTCACGTGCGCGATCTGTTCGAGCAGTTCTTCGCGGACTCCGGCAACGGCCACAAGGCCATCCAATTTGACGACTTCGCCCTCACGTTCAAACGAAAATAAGGGACTGACCAACTCGCGACCTCCCCTCGCGACCGAACGCAAATCGCGTCCGGTCGCGAGGGAATGCATTTGAAAAAATACTTGACATACAAATTGATTATGTGTAAACTTATTGCAAGGGGTGAACGGGGTGGATGAACCCATGACGAAGCCGAAATTGCAGCACGAACTCAAGAAGAAACGGCCCTTCGAGTCGCCGGAACAGGAGGCGGCCCTGGCGCTTCTGCGCAGCAGCGACCAGCTTCAAATTCGTTTCGCCCGGCTGTTCCGCGAACATGGGCTGACACCCTCGCAGTACAACGTCCTCCGCATCCTGCGGGGCGAGGGCAAGCCGCTGCCGATTCTGGAGATCGCCAGCCGCACAATCGCCGTCGTGCCCGGAATCACGGGCCTCATCGACCGCCTGGAACAGGTCGGCTTCGTCAATCGCCTGCGCTGTGAGAAGGACCGTCGGGTCGTCTATGTCGCCCTAACCGATCGCGGAACCAAGACCCTGGCCGCACTGGATGAGCCGCTCGTCGCTCTGCATCACAAGCTCCTGGGCCATCTTTCCCCGGCCGAGTTGAGGGAACTCATCCGGCTGCTGGAAAGGGTGCGCGAGCGGCTTACCGCGTCCGACGAATAGTTTTTTTTGTCCGAATGATTGATGTGTCAACAATTTGCACGTAAGTAAAAAGGAGACGAGCATGATCCGCATACGCAAAGCCGGCGAGCGCGGCCACTTCGACCACGGCTGGCTCGACACGTACCACACGTTCTCGTTTGCCGACTACTTCGACCCGGCCCACATGGGATTCCGTTCCCTTCGCGTCATCAACGACGACCGCGTCCAGCCCGGTCGGGGGTTCGGGATGCACGGTCATCGGGACAGGGAGATCGTCACTTACGTCCTCGAAGGGGCGTTGGAGCACCGAGACAGTCTGGGCAGCGGCTCAATCATCCGGGCCGGCGAGTTACAACGGATGACCGCTGGAACCGGCGTCCGGCACAGCGAGTTC
>DATBGU010000067.1:0-25047 GCA_036557825.1 Gemmataceae bacterium | reverse complement strand
AACGGCAAGAAGTCAGTGTATTTGCCGATCATCAAGAAGGACACGGGTTCGACGTTGGACGTGGTGGCCGACGTGCGTGCCAGCATGGATATGTTCCGCGATGCCACCAACAGCACCATGCGCGAACGCCGCCGGCTGCGGTTGGCCCAGCAGTTGCAGCAGGGGTCGGTGGTGGCGAGCACGGAGGACGACAAGGACGACGTGAAGGTGACGTTTGAGTTTGACGAGTCGCCGACGGTGGTGGCGGCGGTGGAGAGCGTGGCTACGGAGGGTGCCATTGGCGCCGGCCTGACGGGTCTGATGATCTTGTTGTTCCTGCGCGATCTGCGCAGTGTGATTGTGGTGGTGGCCAACATTCCGTTGGCGTTGTTGGGTTCCTTGTTTGGTTTGTGGCTGACGGGCAACACCATCAACATCATGTCGCTGGGCGGTCTGGCTCTGGCCATCGGCATCCTCGTCGATATGTCCACCGTGATCATCGAGAACGTCCACGTGCAAATGGGGCACACGCCGAAGGTCGCCACGGCCGTGCTGCGCGCCAGCCAAGCCACGGCCGTCCCGATCCTGCTGGCGCTGTTGTGCATCCTGTCCGTCTTCGTTCCGGCGTTCATCATGGGTGATCCGCTGCGGGCGTTGTTCATGCCGCTGACCTTGGGCGTCGGCTTCGCCATGATCTCCTCTTACCTGCTCTCCAACACGTTCGTGCCGGTCCTGTGTGTCTATCTGCTCAAACACAGGGGAGGGCACGCGGAGAAGCAGGGCGGGCTGTTTGACCGTCTGCTCAAGGCTTATGGCAAGGCCGTCGGCTGGTTCGTCCGCCTACGTTGGTGGGTGGTCCCCGCTTACCTGGGCGGCTGCGCCGTCATCCTGCTGCTGTTTGGCTTGCAGGTGGGCACCCAACTTACCCGCCGCGTGCCCGGCTTGAAGCAGGCCCGTGTGCCCGACGCCTTGCAGGGCTTGCAGGTCGGCACCGAGTTGTTCCCGCAAGTCGATTCCGGCCAGTTCGTGCTGCGTTTCCGGCCGCCGCCCGGCTCCAACTACGAGTTGACCCGGCAAATGGGCGTCAAGTGCCTGGAAGAAATCGAGCATGAAGCCGGGTTGGAGAATATCGCGATCACCATGGGCTTTGCCGGCCAGGTGGCGCCCAACTTCGGCATCGACAACATGGTGCTGTTCATGCGTGGACCCGACGACGGCCAACTGCGTGTCGCCTTCCGCGAAGGAACCAAGATCAAACTCGATGAGTTTCGCGAGCAGCTGCGTAAGGTCTTGCCCGAGCGGGTCATTCCCTGGTTGGCCAAGCGGCTGGAGAAGGGAGGCTTGTCCCACACGGAGGCTCAGGCGGAAGCCAAGAAGGCCACCTTTGGTTTTGGGCCGGGCGACATTGTCACCAACGTCATGAGCTTCGGTTCCTCGACACCCATCGGCGTACGCATCGTCGGCACCGACCTGCAAATGGTCCGCCGACACGGGGAAAAGATCGCCGCCGAGATGAAACGCATCCCCTACCTGCGCGAGGTCCAGTTCGAGCAGCAGCTCGACTATCCGACCGTCGAGGTCGAGATCGACCGCGAGAAGGCCGGCTTGAGCGGTGTCACCGTCGAGGACGTGCGTAAGGCGTTGGTCATGGCGGCCTGCTCGACCCGTTTCAGCAACCTCAACTACTGGGTCGATGTCAAGACCGGCTTCGACTATCTGGTGCAGGTGCAGATGCCGCCCCTGGAGTCGGGAGCGGTCATGGAAAAGCCCGAAGATGTCGAAATCTTGCCCTTGGGGTCGGTCAACCCGTTCGTCAACCTGATGATCCGCGACGTGGCCACGGTTCGCCGCAGCGTGCGGCCGGGCGAGTTGGACCGCGACATGTCGCAACGCTACCTCACGATCACAGCCAACGTCGAGGGCGAGGACATGGGGCGGGCCTCGCGGCAGGTCAAGGAAGCCATTGCCGCGGCCGGGCAGCCGCCCAGCGGCGTGCGTGTGGAGGAGATGGGCCAGTTGCCGCCGATGCAAGCCATGTTCGAGGCGCTCGGGGCCGGCCTGGCCATCGCCATCTTCGTGATCTTCGTGCTCCTGACCGCCTATTACCAGTCGCCGCGTCTGGCGTTGATCGCTGTCGGCGCTGTGCCGGGCGTTTTGGCGGGCATCGCTGTCGTTCTCTTCTTCACCCACACCTCGCTGAACATCGAATCGTTCATGGGGTCGATCATGTCCTTGGGCGTCTCGGTGTCCAACTCAGTGTTGTTGGTGACATTCATGGCCGAGCACTGGAAGAAGGGTGCGTCGTCGACGGAGGCGGCGATCGTGGGTGCGGGCGAGCGTTTGCGTCCGATTTTGATGACGGCCTGCGCCATGACGGTGGGCATGGTGCCGATGGCCTTGGCGTTGGAGAAGGGCAGCCAGATGCAGGCGCCGCTGGGTTTGGCGGTGATCGGCGGTCTGGTCATGTCCACCTTTGCCACCTTGCTGGTATTACCGTCCATCTTCGCCATCGTGATCGGCCGCAGCGTGGCCCGCTCGCCGTCGATCTACCCCGACGACGCCGACAGCGCCTACTACGATCCGCTGGCCTACACCCCGGATGCCATCGACCATAAGGTCAATCCCAAGGCGGGTAAGCCGGCGCCGCCCCGGCAACCCGACGAACACAGCCGCGCCACCAACGGCGGCAGCCCGTCGAAGGCGCGACCGCCTGCGCCTCCGGCGTTGGTGTGAAGGTTTTTCGAGCGGCAAGCGTCTTCCCCGCTCTCGAACGATGCTCCGAGACCCTCTCATGCATATTTTCAGGAACATCCTGGTTGGTGTCGATCTCGCCCGCTGCAAACCGCTCGATATTTCCGGGCTGAACCCGATCGCTCTGGAGCCGATTCACTGGGCCATCCAGCTGGCCAAGGCCAATTCGGCCCACCTGTTGTTCTTTTCCGCCAGCAACCTCGGTGAGGAGGCCTTGTTGCCGCTTGCCGAGGAGGATCGCTCCCAGGTGCGCGAGACTGTCTTGCAGGGTGGCAACAAGGTGCTCCAGGATCTGGTGCTCCAGGCCAAAAACGAAGGGGTCGAGTCCCAGGGCAAACTCGTGCATGGCAAGGGCTGGCTGGAGATCATCCGCCAAGTGCTCCGCGGCAAGCACGATCTGGTGGTGGTTGGCACGCGCGACATTACCAACCTTCGCCGGATGTTCTTCGGCAATACCTCCATGAAGCTGTTGCGCCGCTGTCCTTGCCCCGTTCTGGTCACCAAGCCCCTGACCTTCGCCAGCGGCGTCTTGGGGGCCGGCTTGCATCGCGGCCCCGGTGCCAATTGCTCTCACCTCAACATCCTCGTAGCCACCGACCTGAAGCCTTCCTCGAAAGATGCGCTGCGGCTGGGCATCGCCCTCGCCCGCCAGATGAACGCCCATCTCCACATCCTGCACGTAGTGGAGTATCAGCTCGATGAGGTGTGCAACATCGGTTTGCCGGACGCCAAGCAGGACGAGTACCGCCGCAAGGTTCGGACCCATGCCCAGGTGGCCCTGCACGCCCAGTTGGAGAAAACCAATTACAAGGCGCTCGGCACCCGCATCGAGGTCCACCTGGCCGGCGACGTGGGCCTCCCGGACGTTGCCATCCAGCACTTCATTCAGGTCTACCAAATTCACCTACTGGTCATGGGCACCATCGGCCGGGGCGGTATACGCGGCATTATGATCGGCAACACGGCGGAGCGCTTGCTCCCCGAAGTCCATTGCTCCGTACTCGCCGTCAAACCGCCCGATTTTGTTTGCCCTGTCGAGGGGTGAGAGGCCAGCGTTCGTTGCCGCCACGTTATTCCTTCCTCCTTCAAGATGACGAACTTGTAATTGGAGTTCGGGGGTACGATCGGCCGCGAAGCGGCTATGATTAGGTGCGAGAGCGTTTCGTTGGGCGATTCAGACATCCGTTGCTGATTCGCCCGCCCGTGTGGCGTTCGTCGTCCGAACAATCCGACGATGAGCGGAGCAATGCTGTTCGTGGAGAACAACGATGCTTACCGAAGTTCAGGACCGGGATGTTATTGTCTCGACGGCGATAGGGATTGCCTCAGCGGCGGAGCGCGACGCCTACATCGCCCGAGTCTGTGGCGACGACGCCGCGCTGAGGCGGGAGGTGGAGGAGATGGTGGCGGCTCATTTGCAGTCCCGAAAAGTGCCGGAGAAACCGACCGTCGCTGCTGCCAGCGCCGTTCCTCCGGGGCGAAACCTTGAGCCAGCCAGCCCCCACCGGGCCGACCCCCACGGGGAGTCAGCCCAAGCAACGTCTCAGATGGAGAAGGCGGCGCGGAAATATCCGCGTGGCATGGCGGTAGTGGCGGCATTGCTGCTGTTGGCCGTCACAGGAGGAAGCATCGCTCTGGCGATATGGGCGTCGCAGGCGGAAAAGCAGGCGCAGACGAAAGCCCAAGAGGCCGTGGATGAACGCAAGCAGGCCCAGAAGGTCGCCGAGGAAACCCAAAAGCAACGCGATGACGCGCTAACGGCCAAGCAGACCGTGTCCAAGGAGCGCGATGAGGCAGTGGCGGCGGAGAAGGCGGCGCAAGATTCGGTGCAAGACACCAAGGCGGTGTTGGCTTTCTTCAACGGCAAGGTGCTATCGACCGATCATCCTTTGGACTGGACCGGCGGCCAGGGCAAGGACGTGACCCTGCGCCAAGCGGTGAATGCCGCCGAGTCGAAGGTCGCCGAGGCGTTCGCCGATCGACCGCTGGCGGAGTCGTCGATTCGCGAGACGCTGGGCGCGACCTATCTGGATTTGGGAGAAGCGGAGCGGGCGGTCAAGCAGTATGAGCGCGCGTTGGCGTTGCGGGAAGCCCTGCAAGGGGAAGAGCATCCCGATACGTCCGCTTGCCGCAACAAGTTGGCTGTGGCCTACCGGCACGCCGGCCGTACCGAGGAAGCAAGCCGTCTTTATGATCAGAACCTCAATTCGCCCTCCCGCGCCGCCGCGCTGGCCGCCCTCGGATCGACGTTGCTTTCCCAGAAGAAACTCGTTGAGGCCGAATTGAAGCTGCGCGAGTGCCTGAACATCCGCCAGAAGATACAGCCGGACGACTGGTCCACGTTCGACGTCAAGTCGCTGTTGGGCGAAGCGCTGTTGGAGCAGAAGAAATACGCCGACGCCGAGCCGCTGCTGCTGGCGGGCTACGAAGGGCTGAAACAACGAGAGGCCAAGATCCCCTCTCACGACAAGGCCCACGTCGCCAAGGCGCTCCAGCGTTTGAAGCAGCTTTACGAAGCCTGGGGCCAGAAAGACAAGGCGGCCCGATGGCAGAAGGAATTGGAGTCCGCGAAGAAAACCTAACTCTCGCCATCTTGCGGGAAGTACCGAGTTTATCTTCCCGCTAGTGGTTCCTTGCAGCCGAAGTGTTTTGTAGCTGAACTCGTGAGAGTTCAGCTACATCGCAGTTGTCTGAACTCTCACGAGTTCAGCTACACCGCATTCCAGTGCAATGAACCACTAGGTTAACAGATTGTAATAAAGGCCGCTTACGGCTTAGCGTCCTCTCGCTAAGCCGCAAGCGGCTTCACTTCTCTGCAACCGCTCGCGGTTGTCTCCCTCTCGAATCGCCGATCGCCAGCGGTTTTGGCGCGGCATTTGAATAACACTTTCTCACCATATATCGGGCGGAGCGGGCATTTCGCGTGTTTCACCACTGCTCTGCTCGTGGATGCTCACCGTTTACGGCCGCACTCGGCGTGTCGCGAGCCGCACGGCAAGTCGCATCGAGGAGCCTCATCCATGGCCGACGAATCCAAAAAGAAACCGGGAGCCGCGAACCCAACCGTCCTGGCGATGGATCATCCCATCACAACTTTCATGCTGATCGTGGGACTGATCAGCCTCGGCTTTCTGTCCTTCAAGGAAATGCGCGTGGACATTTTCCCTTCCCTGCACACTCCCAAGATCTACGTCTTCTTCGATTTCATCGGCATGAGTCCCGACCAGATCGAAGGCTTCATCGTCAACGAGTTGGAACTGTATTTTCAGTACGTTGACGGCATCAAGGACATCAAATCGCGCAACATCCAGCAGGTCGGCCTGGTGGAATTGTCGTTCTTCCCCAAGACCGATATGGGGCAAGCGATGGCGCAAGTGGTGGCCATGTCCGACCGCGCCATGTCGTGGATGCCGCCGGGATCTTTACCGCCCATGATTATGCGCATGGATGCCGGCAGCGTTCCCATCGGCTATCTCGTGTTCACCAGCGAGGGCAACAAGACCTCAATCGGGGCGATGGGCGATTTGGCGCAGAACATCATCCGGCCGCTGGTGCAGAAAAACGTGCCCGGCACTGTCGCCATCTCGCCGTTCGGCCCCAACATGCGCTCGATCGTTATCAACGTCGATCCGCGAAAGCTCCTCTCTTACAACCTGAACCCCGACAAGGTGGTCGAGGCCGTGAGGAAAGGGAACGTCGTGATTCCGTCGGGGAACGTCTACGTCAAGGACTCGATGCCAGTCGTCCACAACAACGCCACGGTGACGGACGTGCAGCGCCTGGGAGACATCCCGCTCCGCCTGGGCGAAAACGTCTACCTTCGCGATGTGGCCACCATCCAGGACGCCGTGGACATCACTTACGGCTACGCCCTCGTCAACGGCGAGAAGGCCATCCACCTGCCGATCATCAAGAAGGACACCGGTTCGACGCTGACCGTGGTGGCCGACGTTCACAAGTCGATGGAGAAGTTCCGCAGCGCCGTGCCCAAGGACGTGAAAATCAGTTTCGAGTTCGACGAGTCGCCGACGGTGGTTCACGCGGTGGAGAGCGTGGCCAGCGAAGGGGCCATCGGCGCCGGATTGACCGGCCTGATGATTTTGCTGTTTCTCCGCGATTGGCGCAGCGTGCTTGTCGTCATCGGCAACATCCCGCTGGCGCTCCTGGGATCGCTGTTCGGCTTGTGGGTGACGGGCAACACCATCAACATCATGTCGCTGGGCGGCATGGCCCTGTCCATCGGCATCCTCGTCGATATGTCCACCGTGACCATCGAGAACACGCACGTGCAGATGGAGCGCACCGAGAACATCGCCTCGG
The DNA here is from genome assembly GCA_036557825.1 of Gemmataceae bacterium. Taxonomy (GTDB): domain Bacteria; phylum Planctomycetota; class Planctomycetia; order Gemmatales; family Gemmataceae; genus JAJPHU01. Next base: position 17,997 of record DATBGU010000067.1, on the reverse strand, counting down.
CGGTGCTGCGCGCCGGCCAGGCCACGGCGGTGCCGATCCTGCTGGCGCTGTTGTGCATTCTGTCGGTGTTCGTGCCGGCGTTCATCATGGAAGATCCGCTGCGCTCGCTGTTCATGCCGCTGACCTTGGGCGTCGGCTTCGCCATGATCTTCGCGTATTTCCTCTCCAGCACGTTCGTGCCGGTTATGAGCGTCTACCTGCTCAAACACAAGAAGCAGGATGCCGAGGAGAAGAAGCCGGGCCTGTTCGACCGGGTGGTCAAGGGGTACAGCAAGGTCGTGGATTGGTTCATCCGGCTGCGCTGGTGGGTGGTGCCGATCTACGTCGTCGTGTGCGGCCTGGTCCTGGGACTGCTGGGATTGGAGATCGGTACGGAATTGTTCCCGCGCATCGACTCCGGAGAGTTCGTGCTGCGGTTTCGGTCGCCGCCGGGATCGAGCTACGAGTTGACGCGCGAGATGGGCCTGAAGTGCCTGCAAGAGATCGAGCGCGAGGCGGGAGAAGGGAACATTTCCATCACGATGGGCTTCGTGGGCCAGGTGGCCCCGAACTTCGGCATCGACAACATGGTGCTGTTCATGCGCGGGCCGGACGACGGCTGGCTGCGCATCAAATTGAAGGAAGACAGCGGCATCAAGCTCGACGAGTTTCGCGAGCGCCTCCGCAAGGCCCTCCCCGAGCGCGTGACTCCCTGGTTGACGGAACGGTTGGAGACGGGCGGTTTGCCCAAAGACGAGGCCAAGGAACAAGCGGAGCTGTCCACGTTCGGATTCGAGCCGGGCGACATCGTGAGCCAGGTCATGAGCTTCGGCTCCACGAAGCCGATCGCGGTCCGCCTGATCGGCACCGATTACGACGAGGTCCGCCAGCACGCCGAAAAAATCGCCGCGGAGATGAAGGGCAATCACTTCCTCCGCGATGTCGGCTTCGAGCAAACACTCGACTATCCGACCGTCGAGGTCGAGATCGACCGCGAGTTGGCGGGGTTGAGCGGCATCACCATCGACAACGTGAAGCATTCCCTCATCATGGCGACCTCCTCGACGCGCTTCACCAACCTCAATTACTGGATCAACGACAAGACCGGCTTCGACTATCTGGTGCAGATCCAGGTGCCGCCCCTGCGCATGGACAAGGTGGAAGACATCGAGGAGTTGCCTCTGGAGTCGGTCAATCCCCTGGTTCCGCTGATGGTCCGCGACGTGCTGAAGGACGGCCAGGTTCACACCAGCACGCGGCCCGGCGAGTACGACCGCGACATGTCGCAGCGCTTTCTGACCGTCATCGCCAACGTCGAGGGCGAGGACATGGGCCGGGCCGCGTCCCAGGTCCGCAAGGCCGTCAAGGACGCCGGCGCGCCGCCTCGCGGCATTCACGTCGAGGAGATGGGCCAAATCCCGCAGATGACCAAGATGTTCGAGGCGCTGGGGATCGGCTTGGCGGTCGCCGTGTTCGTGATCTTCGTGCTGTTGACGGCGTATTTCCAATCGCCGCGCATGGCCCTGACCTCCATCGGGGCCGTGCCGGGCGTCCTCGCCGGTATCACCGTTATCCTCTATTTCACGAAGACTACACTCAACATCGAGTCGTTCATGGGTTCGATCATGTCCCTGGGCGTGTCGGTGTCCAACTCGGTGATGATGGTCGCGTTCATGGACGAGCACTGGAAGGCGGGCAAGCCGTCGGACGAAGCGGCCCTTAAAGGCGCCAGCGAACGTCTGCGGCCGATCTTGATGACGGCCTGCGCCATGTCCGTCGGCATGGTGCCGATGGCCCTGGCCCTGGAACGCGGCAGTCAAATGGAAGCGCCGCTGGGCCGGGCCGTGATCGGCGGACTGGTGATGTCCACGTTCGCCACCTTGCTGATCCTCCCCGCGATTTTCGCGCTGGTGATCGGCCGCAAGGAGGCCCGTTCGCCCTCGCTCTACCCGGCCAACCCCAAGAGCAAGCACTACGACCCCAAGCTCTTCGGGGACAGCAACGAAAGCGACCGCAAGAACCCTGGTGGAGAGCATTCGGAGAAAGTTCAGACGGCGCCCGCAACGACGTAGTGGCCGTAGGGTGGGCCGACGAGGGAGGTCCACCAGCCCGCCCGGTGGGCCTCCTTCGTCGGCCCACCCTACAAAGGGAGATGCGTGAGATGCACACAGCTTTTCGGCCCGAACTCGGTGTTCGTTCCACTCGCTGCGGCCGGCTGGCGCCTTGGCTTCTGATCGTCCTCGCGGCGTCGGGCTGCGGCAAAGACGAGAAGACGGCGCCGAGCGTCTCGAAGCCTGCGGCCCTGCATGTCGTCTATCCGCAGCTTCGCAAGATCGTCCGCGTCGTCGGGCAACCGAGCTTCGTCCAAAGTTACGAGCGCACGTCGATCTATCCGAAGGTGACGGGATTCATCGAGAAGTGGAACGTGGACATCGGCGACAAGGTGCAGAAGGGCGAGGTGCTCGCCGACCTCTTCGTGCCGGAGCTGCGCGAGGATTTGCAGACGAAGAAGGCCACCGTCAAGCTCGACAAGGAACGGGTCGATCTGGCCGAAAAGATGGTGGAGGTGGCCAGGGCCGATGTCAAGGCCGCCGAGGCGTATCTCGTCCAAGCCGAGAAGATGCTCGGTTCGTACAAGGCCGAAGTGGACCGTTGGGACTCGGAGGTCAAGCGGCTGGCCAAAGAAGTCAAGCGCGACGTCGTCGCTCCGCAGATCCTTTTGGAGTCGAAAAATCAACTCAAATCGGACACCGCCAAGTGGGAAGCGCAGAAGGCGACCGTCAGCAAGGCGGAGGCGGATTTGCTCTCGAAAAAGGCCACGTTGGCCGTGGACATCATCGACGTGGGGGTCGCCAAGGCGCGTTTGGCCGTCGCCGACAGCGAGGCGAAGCGACTGGAGGCGTGGGTGGGCTACCTCAAGTTGTTGGCGCCCTACGACGGCATCATCGTGGCCCGCAATGCCAACACCTGGGACTTCGTCCTGCCCAACACCGGCGATCCCACGGCCATGCTCCGTTCTCCCCATCTGTCGCCGGGCGGCAAGGCCGCTCCCATTTACGTGATCGATCGCACGGACATCGTCCGCATCTTCGTCGATGTTCCCGAGCGGGACGCCGACTACGTTCACATCGGCTCGGAGGCGCGGGTCAAGGTTTGGGCGTACCGCGATGAATGGTTTCCGGCAACGGTGACGCGCCTCTCGTGGGCGCTCAACGTCAAGAGCCGAACGATGCGGGCCGAGATCGACTTGCCCAATCCCGACAGCAAGATTCCGCCGGGAATGTACGCCTACGGCAAGGTGATCGTCGAGCGCCCCGGCGTTCACGCTCTGCCGAAGTCCGCGTTCACTCATGCCGGCGGGAAGTCGTTCATCTGGTTGTACGAGAACGGCCACGCCAAGCGCACCGAAGTGGAGACGGGAGTCCGCGACGGCGAGTTCGTCGAGATCACCAATCGCCACCTCAAGAAGAAATCCGCCGGCAAGGAAGAATGGACGCCGATCGACGGCTCGGAACAAGTGCTAATGGGCAGCAAGCTGTCAACCCTCACCGACGGCGCCACCGTGGAGCTAAAAGGCGCGTCGCCGCCCAAAGAGGAAGAATCCTCCGATATGACGTCGAACGCAATCGACGCCCACTAGAGGACGAGGCTCCACGTTCTTCGCGGGCTGTCACAAGGCATGGTTTTTTCACGGAGAGAAACGATGCTGAAAGAAAAATCTCAGGACCGAGACGCCATTGTCTCCAAGGCGATTGGGATCGAGTCGGCGCAGGAGCGCGATGCGTACATCGACCAAGCCTGTGACAACGACGCCGATCTGAAGCGACAGGTGGAGGAAAAGGTCGCGGCGCAGCTCAAGGCCCGCGGCCAAGAGAAGCCGGATCGCAAGGCGGACCCCGATTCGTCCTCGTCGGAGAAAACCCCGAAAGAAGCTTCGGAGAAAGCGGAAGAAAACCAGGCGAAACCCCAGGGGTTGTGGGCGACGGCGCGGCAGCATCCGCGTGCTTCGTCGCTGGCGGCGATAATAGGTCTTCTGCTGCTGGCGGTCGCCGTGGCGGGCGCCGGCGTGGCGTGGTGGGCGTTGCACAAGGAGGGACAAGCGTCGAAGGCGAAACAGCAGGCCATCGAGAAGAGCAAGAAGGCCCAGAAGGCCGAGGAGGAGTCCAAAGGCAAACTCGAGCAGTCGGAGGCGGCGCGGAAGATCGTGGAAAAAGAGCGCGATCGGGCGCGGACGGCGGAAAAGGCGGCGCGGCGTTCGGAGGAAGAGCGCAAGGCGGTCCTGCAATTCGTCCGGAAAAAGCTGCTGGCCGCGGGCCGACCGGAGGGATCGATCGCCAAGGACTTCTGGGCCGGCGGCCAAGGCAAGGACGTGACGCTGCGCCACGCGCTCGATGCGGCCGCGTCGCAGGTGGCCGACGCCTTCGCGGACCGACCGGGGGCCGAAACCTCGGTCCGCGAAATGCTGGGCATGGCCTACTTGAATGTGGGAGAACCGAAGCAGGCGGTCGAGCAATACGAACGCGCGTTGGCGTTGCACGAAGCCATGCAAGGCGTCAACGACTCCGCCACGGCCGCCTGCCGCAACCAGTTGGCCGTGGCGTATCGGCGCGCCGGCCGAACGGCGGACGCCAGCCGCCTGATCGACCGCAAACCCAATTCGCCCGATCACGCCGCCGCCTTGGCCGTCCGCGGCACGATGCTGCTTTCCCAGAAGAAACCCGTTGAGGCCGAACTGAAGCTGCGCGAGTGCCTGAACATCCGCGAGAAGATACAGCCGGACGATTGGTCCACGTTCGACGCCAAGTCGCTCTTGGGCGAAGCGCTATCGGAGCAGAAGAAATACGCCGACGCCGAACCGCTGTTGGTGGCGGGTTACAAGGGACTGAAAAAACACGCGGACCAGATCCCCGCCGCGGACAAGGACCGTTTGACCAAGGCGATCGATCGGCTTGTCCGCCTTTATGAAGCCTGGGACAAGAAGGACGAGGCGGCCCGCTGGCGGAAGGAACGGGAAGCGTCGAAGGCCGCTAAAGAATCCTAAGAGCAGGCACTAACTTTTTGCCGACTAGCCCGGAGCGCCAGCGACGGGCGCCCGTCGCTGGCGCTCCGGGCTAGTCGTTCATTGCCTCTAAACGAAAAGTTTCACCGCAACTCTTGCTCACCTCTCGATCAGATGTTACAAATTGGCAAGTTTCCATTTGTCCGACGCACGGATCGGGAAAGCCGTTGACTGTTCGGCTCGCGCTATTCTCGTTCCGACAAGTCGCGCCCTTCTCGGTTTCGATTGTCCGGACATCCCTTTTGGAAGCTGCATCCGCTCCGCTGCCTCGCCGATCGCGCGGCGGAGCCAATCGGTTCGAGGAGGCTTCATCATGCCGGCAGGATCCGCGAATCCGACCGTCCTGGCCATGCGCTATCCGATCACGACCCTGATGCTGGTCGTGGCCCTGATTGCCGGCGGCGGCCTGGCCTTCATGCAAATGCGCGTGGACATCTTCCCCTCCATGAACACGCCGAAGATTTACGTCTTCCTCGATTACGTCGGCATGAGTCCCGACCAGATGGAAGGCTTCATCGTCAACGAACTCGAACTCTACTTTCAGTACGTTGACGGCATCCAGGACATCAAAACGCGCAACATTCAGCAGGTGGCCTTGTGCGAATTGGCGTTCTTCCCCGGCACCGACATGGGGCAAGCGATGGCGCAAGTGGTGGCCATGTCCGATCGCGCCATGTCGTGGATGCCCAAGGGCACCTTGCCGCCCATGATTATGCGCATGGACGCCGGCAGCGTGCCCGTCGGCTACCTCGTGATGGAGAGCGACAAAACCACGCTGGGGAAAATGGGCGACCTGGCGCAGAACATCATTCGCCCCCTGGTGCAGAAAAACGTGCCCGGCACCGTCGCCATCTCGCCGTTCGGTCCCAACATGCGCTCGATCGTCGTCAACGTCGATCCGGCCCGACTGCTCAGCTACAATCTGACTCCCCAGCAAATCGTCGAGACGCTGGCCAAAGGAAACACGGTGGTTCCGGCGGGGAACATCTACATCAAGGACACGATGCCGATGGTCGCCAACACCGCCACGGTCGGCAACATCCAAAAGCTGGGCGATATTCCGCTCAAATTGGGCCAGAACGTCTATCTCCGCGACGTGGCGACCATTCAGGACGCCACCGACATCACCTACGGCTACGCGCTGGTCAACGGCAAGAAATCGGTCTATCTGCCCATCATCAAGAAGGACACGGGTTCGACGCTGACCGTCGTCGCCGACGTTCACGAGGCGATGCCGCTGTTCCGCGACGCCGTCCCCGAAGACGTGAAGATCAGCTTCGAGTTCGACGAGTCGCCGACGGTGGTGGCGGCGGTCAAGAGCGTGGCCACCGAAGGCGCCATCGGCGCCGGCCTGACCGGACTGATGATCCTGCTGTTTCTCCGCGACTTGCGCAGTGTAATCGTCGTCGTCTGCAACATCCCGCTGGCGTTGCTCGGCTCGTTGCTGGGCCTGTGGATAACGGGCAACACCATCAACATCATGTCGCTGGGCGGCATGGCGCTGGCCATCGGCATTCTCGTCGATGAGGCGACGGTGACGATCGAGAACGTCCACGTGCAGATGGGGCACACCAAGAACGTGGCCTCGGCGGTGCTGCACGCCAGCAACGCCACCGCCGTGCCGCGACTCTTGGCCTTGTTGTGCATCCTGTCCGTGTTCATCCCCGCGTTCATCATGAAAGACCCGCTGCGGGCGCTGTTCATGCCGCTGACGCTCGGCGTCGGCTTCGCCATGATCTCGTCGTATCTGCTCTCCAGTACCTTCGTGCCGATCTTGTGCGTCTATCTGCTCAAGCACACCGAGCACGGCGAGCAGAAGCCGGGATTGTTCGACCACTTTCTCGCGGTTTACGGCAAGGTCGTGAGCGGATTCGTTCGTCTGCGCTGGCTGGTGGTTCCGGGCTATCTCGCCGTGTGCGTCCTGATTCTTGGAGTGCTGGGATTGCTCGTCGGCACCGAGTTGTTCCCGCAAATCGACTCAGGGGAGTTCGTCCTGCGTTTCCGCCCGCCGCCCGGATCGAACTTCGAGTTGACGCGCGAGATGGCCGTCAAGTGCCTGCAAGAGATCGAGCACGAGGCGGGGGTCGAGAACATCGAAATCACGATGGGCTTCGTCGGCCAGGTCGCGCCGAATTTCGGCATCAACAACATGGTCCTGTTCATGCGCGGGCCGGACGACGGTCAACTGCGCATCGCCTTCCGCGAAGGCAGCAAGATCAAACTCGATGAGTTCCGCGAGCGCCTTCGCAAGGTCTTGCCCGAGCGCGTCGTTCCCTGGTTGGCGAAGCGATTGGAGCAGGGAGGCTTGTCCAAGAAGGAGGCGTGGAATCAAGCCAAAACGGCGACCTTCGGTTTCGAGCCGGGCGACATCGTCACCGAGGTCATGAGCTTCGGCTCCTCGACGCCCATCGCGGTTCGCATCGTCGGCACCGATCTGAACGAGGTCCGCAAGCACTCGGAGAAGATCGCCGGCGAGATGAAAAAGATCCCCTATCTCCGCGATGTCCAGTTCGAGCAGCAGCTTGGCTATCCGACCGTCGAGGTCGAGATCGACCGCGAGAAGGCGGGCTTGAGCGGCGTCACGGTTGAGGACGTGGGCCGGGCGTTGGTCATGGCGACCTCGTCCACGCGGTTTCGCTCGCTCAACTACTGGGTCGAAACGAAGACCGGCTTCGATTACCTGGTCCAGGTGCAGGTGCCGGCCGCGCGGATGACCACCCCGGCGGATGTCGAGATCTTGCCACTGGAGACGGTCAATCCGCTGGTCAACCTGATGATCCGCGACGTGGCGACGGTCCGCGAAAGCATGCGTCCCGGCGAGATCGACCGCGACATGTCGCAGCGCTATCTGACGCTGACCGCCAACGTCGAAGGCGAGGACATGGGCCGGGCGTCGCGCCAGGTCGCCGCCGCGATCGCCGCGGCCGGTCAACCGCCGCGAGGCGTGCGGGTCGATACCATGGGCCAGCTGCCGCCGATGATCGCCATGTTCAAGGCGCTGGGGATCGGCCTCGGCGTCGCCGTGTTCGTGATCGTCGTGCTGCTGACGGCCTATTTCCAGTCGCCGCGTCTGGCGCTGGTTTCCATCGGCGCCGTGCCGGGAGTCCTCGCCGGCATCGCCACGATCCTCTTCTTCACCAACACTTCGCTCAACATCGAATCGTTCATGGGTTCGATCATGTGTTTGGGCGTGTCGGTGTCCAACTCCGTCATGCTCGTGACCTTCATGACCGACCACTGGAAAGCGGGAAAAACGCCGGCGGAGGCGGCCATCCTCGGCGCGAGTGAACGTCTACGGCCGATCTTGATGACGGCCTGCGCCATGACGGTCGGCATGGTGCCGATGGCGCTGGCCCTGGAACGCGGCAGTCAGATGCAGGCGCCGCTGGGCCGAGCAGTGATCGGCGGCCTGGTCGTGTCCACCTTCGCCACCTTGTTGGTGGTGCCCTCGATCTTCGCCGTGGTGATGGGGCTGTTTTGGAGCGTGGCCCGCTCGCCGTCGATCTACCCCGACGATCCCGAGAGCGCCCATTACGATCCGCTGGTCTACGCCCACGCGGGCGAACCCGCCCCCAAGGCCGCTGCCGCCGGCCATCCGGTCCCGCCGGAACCGGAGGTCGTGGAACTCGCTCCGAATTCCGTCGTCGAAGTCCGCCGCGTTCCCCGGCCGGCCGCGCACGCGCCGCCCGACGAACACATCCGCGCCGCGGATGGTCCCGAATCGGCGACCGCGCCGGATCGGCCTTCCCAATTCCCTCCTACGCCGGGAGATCATTGAAATGCGTACCTTCCTTCGCACCCTGGTTTCGCCTCGTCGCGCCGGCGTCCGCTGGCTCGTGTTTTGTCTCCTCACCGCTCTCGCGGTCTCGGGCTGCGGACAAAAGCTCCCGACCGATTCCAAAAGCGTCGCGGAGCCTCCGACCGTTCGGCTGATCCAACCGCCGAGGCGGAACATCGTCCGCGTTGTCGGGCAGCCGAGCTTCGTGGAGGCTTATGAGCGCACCTCGATCTATCCGAAAGTGACCGGCTACATCAAGAAATGGCGGGTGGACATCGGCGACAAGGTGAAGGGCGATAGTGTGATGAAGGGCGACGTGCTCGCCACACTCTTCGTGCCGGAGCTGCGCGAGGATTGGGAGACGAAGAAAGCCACCGTCAAGCTCGATGAGAAACGGGTTGACTTGGCGTTGGAGTCGGTGGAAGTGGCCAAGGCCGAGGTCCAGGCGGCCGACGCGCGCGTCACCGAGACGCAAAAGATCCTGGCCCGGTTCCAGGCCCAGGTCGATCGCTGGGACACGGAGGTCAAGCGACTCAAGCGCGAGGTGGACAAGGGCGTGGTCGCTCCTCAGATCCTCCTCGAATCGACCAATCAGTGGAAGGAGAGCATTGCCGCGCGGGACGCGGCGGAGGCGACCATCTTGAAGGCGAAGGCGGACCTGCTCGCCAAAAAGGCATCGCTGGGCGAGGCCAAGGTCGATGTCGAGGTTGCCCGCGCCCGCGTGGCCGTGGCCCAGAGCGACGCCAAGAGGCTGGAGGCCTGGGTGGGCTACCTCACCCTCACCGCGCCCTACAACGGCGTGATCGTGGCCCGCAATGCCAACACCGGCGACTTCGTTCTGCCCAGCACCGGCGATCCCACCGCCGACATCAACGCCCCTCACCTGTCGCCCAGCAGCAAGGCCGCTCCCATCTACGTGGTCGATCGCACCGACATCGTGCGTATCTTCATAGACGTTCCCGAGAACGACGCCAACTACGTCCACATCGGCTCGAAGGCCAGCGTTCAAATTCGCGGATACCGCGATGCGTGGATTCCAGCCACGGTCACGCGCACCGCCTGGGCGCTCAACGTCAAGAGCCGCACCCTGCGTGCCGAGGTCGATCTGCCCAACCCCGGCAGCAAGATTCTGCCCGGCATGTACGCCTACGGCAAGGTCATCATCGAGCGCTCCGACGTCCGCGCGCTGCCTCCGTCCGCTCTCGTTTCCGTCGGCGAGGACACCTTTTACTGGAGATACGAGAAGGGTCATGCGGTGCGAACCAAAGTCCGCAGGGGCGTCAGCGACGGCGAATGGGTCGAGGTCACCAGTCACCAACTCGGGCAGACATCCGACAGTGAGGAAACCTGGGCGCCGATCGACGGTTCGGAAAAGGTGATCCTCGGTGATCTGTCGATCCTCACCGACGGTGGCGAGGTGAAGCTCGCCGACACGACGGAGCCGGAAAAGGACAAGCTCGCGACGACACCCCCCAAGGATGTGATAGGGCGCTAAGGCACGATCTCGCAACACGTCGGCGAACGGCCGGCGTCAGCCGACTGGTAGGAACGCTCGACCAGCCGGCTGACGCCGGCCGTTCGCCGATCATTCCTTCATCTGCTTGATCCACATCCGTAGGGCCGCGGCCGTCCGCGGATTGGAGAGCAGTTCCGCCAGTTCGCGCTCCAGGTAGTGTTGTAGCACCACCAGCGAGCTGACGTTGCCGACCAGTTGGTGAGCGGATTTTTGCAGAGCGGGCCATTCTTTCTTCATCTCGTCGCCCTTGAAGCGATGGCCGCGATCCAGCAAGGCCGTCACCAGCTTCGCCGCCTTCGCCGCGTTCTCCGTGTTGAAGCCGGCCACAAGCCACGAGACTTCCTCGGCGGTTTCGTCGCGAAGCTCCTTCCACTCGTCGCCGTCCAGATCCTCGCCTTCCTCCAGCGCGGAGAGAATGCGCTCAACCGGATCGGGCACCTCGTCGTCGAGCGCGGCGAGATAGGCGACGATTTGCGCGGCGCTCAGCAGCTTGAACGCCTGCGGGGCCGCTCGCAACGCCGCTTCGGTCATCTCGAACTCGTCGTCGATCTCGATCGTTTCCTTCTCTTGCAGCTCGTCCAATTTCTCGTTCAGCTCCTGGATTTGGTCCTCATCTTCCTCCAGGAGAGCGCCGTGCAGCGCCTTCAGGATCTTGCGATATTCCGCACTCGCCTGGACTTCGCGCGTGGCCGGCATTTTGGCGGCGGTCGTCTCGGCCAGCTTCAGCAACGACGACAGCTGATCGGCATTCAACTCCAGATGATAGAGTTTTTCCAGAACGTCCACTTCCAGTTTGAGCGCGACGAGTTCCTGTGCCTCCTTGCCCTTGACGACGTTTTTGGGGTCCGGCGGAGCCTTCTTTTCGTCGGCGTGCATTCCAAGGGGGGGAACCACGGTAAGGATCGCCAGCATCAGAACGCCCGCCAGCGCGGATCGCGGGAGGGAAGGACGACGGGAAAGGGTGGGAGACATTACGATTTCTCCAGGATGGGAAGGGGCAAATGGTTGAGGCGTCCGAGTATCTAACGTCGCGCCGTCGTGGAAGTCTCGCTTGAATTCGGAGACTTTCTTCGCTCCAGCGGAACCATGCGCGTTCGACGATGTTGAATAGTATAGGGCCTACCCAACCGCTTCCCTTCGGGGCAGACCGAACGCTCGCCGCGAAGCGCGAAGACATCTTCGCCCCCCATCGGAAGGAGAATCCTCATGTCGTGTTCCCTTCGCTCCCTTCTCGTGTTGCTGGCCGCTTTCGCGGTGACCGCCGACGCGCAGGCGGCTCGCAAAGCGGCCCACCGGACAGCGGCGCATCACGCTCGCCCAGCGGCGCACCACGCCCGCAAAGCGCCGCACCACGCCTCGCACACCAAGACCACGCACTATCGCAGGCCGGCCGTGCATCGCCGCACGGTCAAGCGCGTGCAGCACCGCACCACGCGCATCGTTCGCCGTCCGGTGAAGCGAACCGTGGTCCGCACCGTTCGCCGCTATCCGGTTCATCGGGTTCATCGCACGATCGTGCGCCGGCCGCACTATGTGGGTCGCCGCTTTCACCATCATCGGCGTTACACCTACAACTACTTTCCGGGCCGCTACAACTGGCGGACGAGCTATTACAATCGAGTCCACCGCGGTTCGCGCCGGCACGTTTCGCGCGGCGTTCGCGGCATCGTGGAGGGAGTGCAGGGCAACGCCGGCAACGGCATGGTGCTGGTGAAGGTCCACCGTCCGCGGTCCAGTCGCTTCCGCTATCGGACGATCAACGCGGCCGGCGGCCGAGGATCGTCTGTCGTACATCGCTTCCACGTCAATAACGGCACGCGCTACCAGATGCTGACGGCTCCTCCCAAGGGAACGACCTTTGCGGCCCTGCACAAGGGCGAGCATGTATTGATCCTCCGGCACGCCAAGCAAGCGAACACCGCTCAGAAAGTCGAGGTGTTTCCTCGCCGCAAACGGTGATGCTCCGCGAGGCGGCGAGATTCTCCGTCCCTGGGGCCGCCCTCCGCTGTACGCCTAGGCAACTCCTTCCGGATTGGATAATCTGCCCGAAGGAAGTTTCGCCACGAAACTCGCGGAGGGCGGCATGAAGCGCGTACGCATCGGCAACGGCTGCGGCTTCTGGGGCGACAACCTCGACGCGCCGCGCGAACTCGCCGAGCAAGGCCAACTCGATTACCTCACGCTGGAATACCTCGCCGAGCTGACCATGTCCATCCTGGCGCTTCAGAAACAGCGCCATCCCGAGGCCGGCTACGCGACCGACTTCCTCGACGTTCTGACACAGTTAACGCCCATCCTCCAGCGCCAGCCGGGACTGAAGATCATCACCAACGCCGGCGGCATGAATCCTCAAGGCTGCGCCGCTCGTGCCCGCGCCGTTCTCGATGCCGCAGGAGTGACGCAGCGGCGCATCGCCATCGTCCACGGCGACGACCTGCTGCCGCGCCTCGACGAACTGTTGGCGCAGGGTCATGCGTTCACCAATCTCGACACCGGCGAACCGTTGGCGCTTGTCCGCGACCGGGTCGTCAGTGTCAACGCCTACCTCGGCTGTCAACCGATTGTCCATGCCCTGCGGCAAGGGGCCGACGTGGTTATCAGCGGCCGGGTTGCCGACGCCTCGCTGACCTTGGGTCCGGCCGTCCATGAATTCGGCTGGGCAGCGGACGACTGGGACCGCCTGGCGGCTGGCACGGTGGCCGGACATCTCATCGAGTGCGGCGCGCAGGCCACCGGCGGACTGTGGTGCAACTGGCAGGAAACCGATCTGTCCCTGGTCGGCTATCCCTTCGCCGAGATGGAGGCGAGTGGCGAGTTCACGATCGCGAAACCACCGGGCAGCGGCGGCGCCGTCAACCGCGAGACGGTCGCCGAGCAACTGTTGTACGAGGTCGGCGACCCGGCCGCGTACCTGACGCCCGACGTGGTCGCCGATTTCACCGGCGTGTGTTTGACGGAGATCGGACCCGACCGCGTGCATGTCGGCGGCGCGCGCGGTAAGCCGGCGACCGGCAGTTACAAGGTGTCGATCGCCTATCGCGACGGCTGGACCGCCGGCGGCACGCTCGTCCTCGCCGGGCCGGACGCGGTGAAGAAAGCCCATCGCTGCGGCGAAATCATCTTCGAGCGTCTGCGCCGCGCCCGCGTCGCGCCGCAGCATCGCAACATTGAGTGTCTTGGGGCCGGCGATTGCGTGCCGGGCGTGTCGGCCGTAGTGGACGCTCCCGAAGTGGTGCTGCGCGTCAGCGTGCGCGATGCCAGCCGTACCGTCGTCGAGCGCTTCGCCAGGGAACTCGCGCCGCTGGTGACATCCGGCCCGCCGGGCGTGACCGGCTACACGACCGGCCGGCCGCCGGTCCGCGAGGTGTTCGCCTACTGGCCGGCGCTGGTAGATAAGAACGCCGTCGTGCCGCAGATGCAAATCCTCGGAGGCGACTGAACGGCCATGTCCTCCGGCGTGGATCAAACTCCGGTCAGTCTGCTCGTTCGCCTGAAGCAACCCGGCGGAACAGAAGCGTGGTCGCGTTTCGTCTACCTGTTCGCGCCGCTGCTCGATCGTTGGGCGCATGCGCTGGGCGCGCAGGACGCCGACGCCGACGATCTGGTGCAGGAAGTGTTTTGCATTCTGCTCAAGCGCCTGCCGGTCTTCGTTTACGATCCGCACAAGAGCTTTCGCGCCTGGCTGTGGACCATCCTGCGCAACGCCTGGAGCGATCGCCGCCAACGTCCGCACCTCGCTCGCCTGCCCGCCGAGACGATGGACCGCCAGGCCGCCGTGGACGCCGTCGCGGAAATAACGGAGGAAGAATATCGTCATTTCCTGGTGGGCCGAGCGATGCAGATCATGCAAGCCGATTTCGCGCCGGCGACTTGGAAGGCGTTCTGGGGAGTGGTCGTGGAGGGACGGCCTGGCATCGAGGTGGCGCGGGAACTCGGACTGTCGATCAACGCCGTCTACCTGGCCCGTTCGCGGGTTCTCAGCCGGCTTCGCCAGGAACTCGCCGGTCTTGTAACGTGAGGAGCCTCGCCAGCCCGCAGCGCCAGCAAGGGATGCCCTTGCTGGCGCTGCGGGCTGGTGAACGCGCATTTTTCCGACAGGTTCCAGCAACTCCGGAGGTATATGGGGTACACGGCGCCGCAATGTCGCGGCGCTCGACCCTTCGGAGGCTCGCCATGTCCGCTCCTCATTCACCGCCGTATGCCGCTCTGCTGGAGAAACTGTTGCTGGGCCAACTGCCGCCCGCCGACGCCGAGGCGCTGTGCGACCAACTTCAGGACAGCGAACAATTCGCCGCCCTGGCCCAGACCCTCGTCGCTTCGGACACGCTCATCGAGGCGGTGCGCGGCCAGGCCAGCAATCCGACGCCGCGACCCGATGCTCGGCTCGAAGGTCTGATGGCCCGCTTGAGCAAGCTGCGGCCGGACCTGTCCGGCATAGCCGACGATCGCACGGCGGCGGACGTGCCGGCGGCGGCCGCGCCGATTGCCTTCCTCAGTCCGCCGCGGCAGCCCGACGAAATGGGGCGGCTCGGCGATTATCGCGTCTTGAAAGTTCTGGGCCAGGGCGGCATGGGCATCGTCTTTTTGGCCGAGGACGAGCGGCTGGGCCGGCGCGTCGCCCTCAAGACGATGCGGCCGGAATCCGCCCAGATGGCCAACGCCAAGCAGCGCTTTCTCCGCGAGGCGCGCGGCACGGCGGCCATCGAACACGATCACATCGTGCCCATCTTTCAGGTCGGTGAGGAGAACGGCGTGCCGTACCTGGCCATGCCCTTCTTGCGCGGCGAACCGCTCGACGAACGGCTCAAGCGCGCCGGCGGCGAGGCGCTGCCGCTGACGGAGATCGTCCGTATCGGCCGCGAGATCGCCGAGGGGTTGGCGGCGGCTCACGAGCAAGGGCTGATCCACCGCGACATCAAGCCGGCCAACGTCTGGTTGGAGGGTGAGCGCGGACGCGTCAAGGTGCTCGATTTCGGCCTGGCCCGCGCCGCCGGCGCGGACGCGCAATTGACGCAGAGCGGCGCCATCGTCGGCACGCCCGCGTACATGGCTCCGGAGCAGGCGCGCGGCGAGGCCGTCGATGCCCGCAGCGACCTGTTCAGCCTCGGCTGCCTTCTCTATCAGATGAGCACGGGACACAAGCCGTTCAACGGCCCCGACACGATGTCCATCCTGATGAGCCTCGCCCTCGATCAGCCGGCCCCGCCGCGCCAGCGCAACGCGGTGCTGCCGGTGGAGTTGTCCAATCTCATTACGAGTTTGCTGGCCAAGAAGCCGGAAGATCGGCCGGCGTCGGCCCGCGTGGTCGCCGACGCGCTGGCCACGATCGAGCGCGGGCTGGTCGATGACACAGCGATGTCACCGGCACGCCGGTTAGTCCAGGCGGCGGCTCCGCCCCGAAAACGGCAACATCTTCTCGTCACCGTCGCCGCGGCGATACTTCTTCTCGGCGGCTTGACCGCGCTGGTGGTGGTCATCATCCGCGACAAGCATGGCAAGGAAGTGGGGCGCATGGCCGTGCCGAAAGACGGCAGTGTCGAGGTCAAGCCCGATGACCAGGCAAAGCCGCCGGAGAACGACAAGAAGCAAGTGGAGGCGATCCCCGCCGATCCGGTGCCGAAAATCGAGCCGGGAACTCCGCTCAGTTCAATGGCGTTGGTGACGAACCCGGCACGGCTGCCCGGCGTGCGCAGCTGGACCATTGAAACGCGCACGTCGCGCGGCGGCATCGATGCCGTGGCGTACCGGCCCGACGGCCATCTGATAGCGACGGCGGGAGAGGACGGCGTCATTCGGCTGCTGGTGCCGCAATCGGGTCGATTGCTCCGCATCCTCGTCGGTCACGCCAGCCGGATCTCTCGCCTGGCCTGGTCGCCCGACGGCCGCACACTGGCCTCCGGCTCCTGGGATGGGACCGTGCGGCTGTGGGACACCGACAGTGGGCGGCAACTCCGTAAGCTCACGTTCGGTTTCATGGTCGATTCCCTCTTCTGGTTCCCGGACGGCCGAACGCTCGCGGCGAGTCGCGACAATATCACGCACACCTGGGATGTCGTCCGCGGCGAACTCGTCCGCAATCAGACCTGGCCCGATGGGGCCGTGCCCCTCGCCCTGTCGCCGGACGGCAAGCAATTCGCCGGTCGCGCGGGAACCCAGGTCCGCATCTGGGAGGCCGAGACGGGACGGGAAGTGCGGACGCTGCCGGGGGAGATCAAAGGCGCTTCGCATCTTTGCTGGTCTCCGGACGGCCGATTGCTGGCGTCCACCGGCGGCGATCATACCGTGCGACTCTGGGAGTTGGAGACGGCCAAGGAGCTGTGGTCGCGCAAACATCCGGAAGCTCGATATGTGCGGACGGCCTTCTCACCGGACGGCAAAACGCTGGCGGTCGATCGGCATCCCTCCGTTATCGAGTTCCTCCGCGCCGAGGACGGAAAAGTGCTGACGTGGTTTCAGGGTGTGGGATTTGTCAACGAGATGGCCTGGTCGTCCGATAGCGGGCATTTCGCGGTGGGCACTGTCGAAGGCAACTTGTGGCTGCTGAAAAGCGCCAAGACGTTGCCCAACATCATCCCCCCCACTGTGCCCGGCTTGGCGAATGGTTCCACGCTGATGTCTCTGGCCTGGTCGCCCGACGGCAAACAGTTAGCGGCGACGACCTATGCGCCCGGCACGCGCATCGTGAACCCGGCGACCGGCGAAACTTCCGCGTCCTTGAGCGATGCCGGACGGATTATCGCCTGGTGGCCGAGCAAGTGGCTGGCTGCCGCAGGGCCGGAGACGCAACTCAGCTTGTGGCAATCGGGCAAGAGACGCATCCTGCCGGCGCACAAGAGCGGATGGGTGGGGGCGCTTGCCTGGTCGCCGGACGGAAAAACTCTGGGGGACGCCGGCAGGGAGTCGGGAACCCTGCGCCTGTGGGATGGCGAGACGCGCCAGCTGCAACGGCAATGGGAAGCCGGCAAATGGATAAACGAGTTATCCTGGTCCCCCGATGGAAAACTTTTGGCCGCCGGAATGGGCGCTGGCCCGCAGCTTCAGGTGAAGCTGTGGCGCACCGACACCGGGAAAGAACTGCGTACCATCGCCGGTTTCAACGGCGCGGCGTGGTCGCCGGTCGGGCAAACCTTGGCCCTTTACAGCGGTCACGGTGCGAACGTCCAGTTGGTCGATGGGAAAACCGGCGAACTCGGCCTCAAACTGCCAATGCGAGAAATCCACGGCTTGGCTTGGTCGCCGGACGGCAAGCAATTGGCCACAGCGTGTCCCGGCGGTGCGGACGATTTCTGGCGCCTCCAACTCTGGGACGCCGCCACCGGCGAGGAGGTGCGCCGGATGGAGCGCGTGTGTCTCAGTACCTTCGCCGCGCTGGCGTGGTCGCCGGAGGGCAAACGCATCGTCGCGTGCGCCAGCCAAACGGTCCAACTGTGGGACGCCGCCTCCGGCAAGTCCGAGAGCGTGATCCTCCCCAATCCGCACTTCCACGGATTGATGATTCGCCCCGACGGCCGTTATCGCGGCAATTTCAAAGTTGATGAGGGGATCGCCATGGTGGTGCAGAAAGAGGACGGCAGCACCGAGACGCTGCCGCCCACCGAGTTCGCCCGGAAATACAAGTGGAAGAACGAACCGTAGAATATCTCCGTGCCGGCCCGCGGCGCCCGC
>DATBGU010000066.1:0-15156 GCA_036557825.1 Gemmataceae bacterium | reverse complement strand
TAGCGGAGCTTGACGAGATTGGCCTTGAGGGGATCTTCGGCCGCCAACTTGTCCAGGGCCTCGTCCAGAGCGAGCAAATCTTCGCGGGGTTGGGGGCTGGCGGCGGCATCCGGATCGAGGGGCTGGCGCTGCCTCCCGGCGTTGTGTCGCGCGGTGGCCTTTTGGCGAGCCTGGTCGATGAGGATGCGTCGCATGGCATCAGCGGCGGCGGCGAAGAACGGGGAAAAGATGCGGTCCAGCCAGCCGCCAATGGTGGCCAGCGTCTGTGCGATGACCTCTTCGGTGAGGACGTTGGTGAACGGAAAGTCGCCGTCCTGAAGGAACTGCCGTCGCAGCGTGCTGACCTGATCACGGAACGATGCGGGATCCCAATGTAACCCCCCGGTTCTCATTCGGACCCCAAACGTCTCTCGAAAAAGCTCTCCAACTCTCTCGACAGAGACACCACACGAGTTAACACCCGATTCGCCCCTTTGCTCATTCAGGAGAACGATCTCGCAAAAATCAAGGTCCACGATGACTTCGGACTCGCCGCAGAGGAACTCATCCACAGATACGTCGGCAGGACACCGACTTCCAATCCGAGTCAGCGGCCCGTTCAATCCTGTTTTGCCTTGGCCTCGCCGTGTCTGATCGCATAGGATGCTCCTCAAACCCAGCACCAGCTGATCTCCGAACGGGAGACTGAGGATTCGATGCGTTCACAGCCCAGGCCAGAATCTGCGGACCTGGTCGCGTCGCGGTTGCGGACACCGCGAACCTGTTCCTCGATTACCCGTTCCGGGCGTCAGATGCCTATCCATCGACTTGGCAATGCGATCCATGGTCTCTGGCCAGGAGTGACCTCGATGAAAGCACGATTTCTGTTGGCGATCTCTCCCTTCCTCGCCCTGACGATCGGCTTGGCCCAATCCGCCGAGCCGCCCGCCGATATCCGCGAACTCAAGCTCCGCGACTGGGAGCCGCGGTCTATGATGGTCACCAAAACCACCGTCGTCGAGAAGCCACGGTATCCCGTCATCGATGTGCATAACCACCTCGGCGGTGGCAAAGAGCGGCTGACACCGGAGGTCGTGAAACGCTACCTCACCGAGATGAACGAGGCCGGCGTACGCACCGTGGTCAATCTCGACGGCGGCTGGGGCGAGCGGCTCAAGGAGACTCTCGCGGCCCTCGACGAGGCCCACCCCGGACGCTTCCTCACCTTCGCCCTGGTCAACTTCGAGAGCCTGGACGACGAGGATTGGGGGCGGCGCGAAGCCAAACGTCTTGAGGAAGGGTTCAAGGCCGGGGCCAAGGGGCTGAAGTTCCACAAGAGCTTCGGGCTGCATCACCGCTACAAAGACGGCCGGCTGATGCCGGTCGATGACCCCAAGCTCGATCCCGTCTGGGAGACCTGCGCCCGTCACAAGCGGCCGGTGGTCATCCATATCGCCGACCCGGCTGCCTTCTTCACACCGCTGGACCGGTTCAACGAACGCTGGCACGAACTCAATGCCAACCCGGGATGGCTGTTCGCCGACCGGAAGTTCCCCAAACGCCAGGAGCTGCTCGACCAGCTTCATCGTGTGATCGCCCGGCACCCTCGAACGACGTTCATCAATACACACTTCGGCAACAACGCCGAGGATCTCGCGTCTGTTGCCGACAAGCTCGACAGATACCCCAACATGTACATTGACATCGACGCCCGCATCTCGGAACTCGGCCGCCAGCCGTACACGACGCGCAAGTTCTTCCTGAAATACCAGGACCGGATCATGTTCGGCACCGATACTCCGCCCCACCGCGACGCCTACCGCAGCTATTATCGCTTCCTGGAAACCGACGACGAATACTTCGATTGCTCAGCGAGCCACCACCGCCAGGGGTTCTGGAATATCTACGGTATCTATCTCCCGCCGCAGATTCTCGAGAAAGTCTACCGGAAGAACGCTGAACGGATTCTGTTCGGCTTAAAGAGCGGCAAGGCGGGACAGTCGGCCCGCCGGGAATTGAACGTGCGGCCGACGCCGGATTTCGAGGTGACAGGGGATGGAAGCGCCGAGGCGTGGAAGAAGGCTGAATGGCAGCCGTTGCACAAGCGGACCGCCGCGGGCCACCCTTACGAGACGCGAATCAAGGCCCTTTACTCCCGGAAGGGTCTCTATGTCCTGCTGGATGCGACGGACAAGAAGATCACAGCTACGCGGACGGAAGACTTTCAGAACCTTTGGGAGGAAGATGTCTTTGAGGTGTTCCTTTGGCCGGACGAACGGGATTCGCTGTACTTCGAATACGAGATTTCGCCGCTCAACTTCGAACTGCCGATTTTGGTTCCCAATCTTGACGGGAAGTTTCTGGGCTGGCGACCCTGGCATTACGAAGGTGAGCGGAAGACCCGCAAAGCGACCTCTGCCGTTGGAGGAGCCCTCAAGTCGGGCGCGTCGGTTCGCGGTTGGAAAGCAGAGGTTTTCATCCCCTACGCTCTCCTCTCTCCTTTGCGTAACGTGCCACCGAAGTCCGGTACCCGCTGGCGTGCGAACTTCTATCGCATGGATTACGACGACGGCAAGACCACGAGTTGGGATTGGGCGCGTGTCGGTTCAAGCTTCCATGACTTTCAGCGGTTTGGAACACTGGTGTTTGAATGAACCCCCGAGACCGGGGTGGTTCACGGCAACCCAGGGAGTCGGAGACGTGGGAATTGTGCCCTCGCTGTGCGAGAACAAGCCCTGTGATGAAATGCTCTGAGTCGGTACGATTTCCAATAGGGACAGGTCCAGATACGCCGCGGGGAGGCTGAAGGCATGGGTGGCGTCCGCCAAGAATCGCTTGCTTGGTGCCGGATTTTTCGACAATGCTGTCGAAACCTCCGACAGCCAGACGAAAACAGCGTGGCCGAGTATGGCATGAGTCACGCGCAAGCGATTAAGCTCACAGCGGTTACAATATATAACAAGTTCTAGCCGCTGCGGCATGATACCTGCTTAACCCTAAAACATCCGCGAATCCCTTTACCTCAAACTGCGGAAAACCTTGCAGATGAAACAGGCTGCCTATTTGCTGGTCTTCCTGACATGCGGGGCGCAGCTCGACGATGTGCCGCTGCCTTGGGACATCGATGCCCAATCCGCTCCACTCCCCGACGACGATGACGAATACATTCCTTCCAATAGCCAAGATCAGGAAACACGGTCGGTTGGCCGGCAGCGGCCGGGTGTCATCCACCTGAATCCCCGGCCTGGCGTCTTTGGCTTGGTCAGCAGCGGCGTCCCATCGGAGTTGACCCGGTCTACGCCTTTGGCTCCTCCTCCCCTCTACGTCTTCATGTCTTTGCAGCGTTGAGAGCTTGCCTTCCACTTCCCGTTCGCGCGACAGCGAAGGTCTTCGCCTGCGTCTTATCGCTGCCGGTGCCCTTCGAGCCCACACAAAGAGTCGGACTTGCTTCATTAGAGCAACTAGGGCTCATCCGGGAATGCGCATTATGTTAAGGCGTGACCCCGTTGATCGGTAGCCTACGGGCTATCGTCAGCAAAATGGGAGGGACAAACATGCCACTGGCTCAGACAAACATTCCCTACCGAGACAATTGCGATTACGCCAACGGACACCGCTCATGGACATCTGGTCGCGCTAACCCGACATAGTTGCGAAACCCAGGTCGAGACCGAAGGGACATTCCGATGGCAGAGACGTTTATCGAGGCTGCCCTTAACGGCAAGGATGGATCTCAAGAAGCTCATTTCTTCTTGGCCGACCATTTCGTCACCTACAAATGGGATAGCGCGCCAGACCGAGTTGTGGACGGCGTCCGGTCGGTGTCCGAGTGGGGAATTCCAGCGAGCTTCACACCGCCACCGAGCCCGGACACTTCTGTTGAGCCTTCCGGGCTCGATGCCGCCGTCAAGGGCCGAGCAGGGTTCCTAAACAAAGCCTACTTTTTCAAGAGAGCGCAGTACATGCGCTCCATCTTCGATCCGAGAGGTCCGGATACAACGGTCCCTCTGTCGCTGTCGGCCTGGCATCTGTTGGGCGCCGCATTCACAAGCGGCATCGACGCGGCATTCAACGGGCGGTTCTCGCGCGATGGCAAGGGATACTTCTTCCGAGGAAACAAGTACAATCGTTACGATTGGGTCGCGGACGCTCCGGACAAAGTTGATCCAAGTGGCGTTCCCTATCCGCGATCGGTCAGCAATATGGTTGGCATGCCACCCCGCTTCGCCTCCGGCGTGAGCGCGGCGGTGGACGGCGACGGGCCCTTTGGGAATGTAGGATACCTGTTCCGCGAGGACCAGTACCTGCGGTTCAACTGGAAACCCCCGGGTGGCGGGGAGCCGCGTGTGGATGGGGCCAGCGCGCCAATCCACAGGAATTGGCTCGGACTCGTGGAGTTATTATTGGCGGGCAAGGCCAAGGCGAAAGCGCTCGTCTGGATTCAGGCCGCCCGCGACCGACTCAATGATTTCGTCGCCGGTGCGCTGACGGGAAACGCCCTGACTCTGCTCAATGCGGCTCTGCAAATCCACTTTCACATCGACCCCGCGCTACCGCAGCCCGCAAAGCTCCCGTTTGTCAATCGGATTCGAGCCACCTATGACTCGGTCGTGACAACACTCAACGGCAGCGCGACGAGGTTCCGGTTCCGCACGGCGGCTGAAGCCAACAGCGACCTGACTGGGGGCAGTGGGTTTCCAGCATACACGTTCTTCGGCAAGACCATGAACTTTACCGAGCATTTCGCGGAGAGACGACGGCTGCAGCGCGCGGCGATCGTGCTCCATGAAGGCGTGCATGTCACCGACTCACAAAGCGCAAATCGCAGCCCCTCAGGCGCATTACTCATCGATATTCCGGAATGGTATGTCACCGACCCGGAAGCGACGAGACTCGGACTGCCGACGCAAGCGAACCGGTCAGATCTCGCCGTTCGGTACAACAACATGACCACCTCCGACGCCGTCCACAACCCATCGGCGTATGCGGCCTTCGCCCAGCATGTGGCCATTGGCTCGGACACGCGTTTCGGTGACGGGAAGTCGGGGCCGGAGTGATCCCGGTCACGACTGGTTCAATCTCGACCATAGTGGAGAGGAGTTCCGATGAGTGCAATCGACGACAAATACGCTGCCCTGGGCGGTCCCCATGGCTTCCTTGGGCAACCATTCGACGTGGGTGCTGGGAGCAACGAGATGCCCACAGCGGATGGCAAGGGACGATGCCGGGATTTTGAGCATGGTTCGATCTATTGGAGCCCTCAAACCGGGGCCTGTGAGGTACATGGCGACATCCGGATCAAGTGGGCACAGCTTGGCGGCGAACGTGGCTTCTTAGGATTCCCGCTCACCGATGAGTTGGGCACACCGGATGGCCGCGGACGGTTCAATCACTTCCAGGGTGGCTCGATTTACTGGACGCCGCAAACGGGTGCCCATGAGGTGCATGGCGCTATACGCGAGAAGTGGGCCAGCATGGGCTGGGAGCGAAGCCGCTTGGGGTTTCCCATTAGCGACGAGCATACACCTCCTGGCTGGCACGGGCGAGCCACTACCTTTGAGGGCGGAACCATCCTCTGGACCCCGGAGCGTGGCGCCGAGGTGCGTTGGCGCATCGATTGAATTCACAAAACCAGTATCGCCTTCAGTAACCTTACGACACGAAGTGTGTCTTCCTACCCATGACCTTCAGTTGAGGAGACAAGCTATGGCGGCATTGTTCTGGCACGGCGAAGGGCGAACGCTGAGCGAGGCGACGACCAACATCGGAGAGTTGAAGCGAGTCATTGAACACTCTCTTGGTCAGAAGGGATTTGCCAACGTCCGGATCAACAATCTCGAAGTTGCCGGCAGCAAGAATGAGAGTTGGCTCTCCATAGCGCATTTTCACATCGCCGACCGGCGATTCTGGGAAGTTGTGATGTGCAGTGGAGCGACCAGTGACAAGGCGAAAGCGACGGTCGATGAAGTCGTTGCGATGCTTCGCGGATTGAGGTTTCTGTAACCGGACCATGATCAGGGAGAAGAGCTTAACGTCGCCGACGGCCTGAGCGCATCCGTGAACGGCTCAAACGTCTGGATGGTTCCGCGCGGCGCACATTCTCCGTTCCGGGGAGCATCATCAAGGATTACCGCGGGTATTTGCGTAGGCCCAACGTCATTGTCGAGATCTCGATCCCGCTCCGATAACGCTGACCGTCAGGCCGCGACGGAGTGGATCCGGCGCGAATTCGACACAGGAGACCCGAATGTCCAAACACCGAGGCAGCCCGCGTCGGTGCAAACCTGCACGAAAGTGGTTGACGCCGGGTTCCCGCCGCCGGCTGACCTTCGCGTTGCTGGGAGCTTAAGACATAGCACGTGTCAAGCTTAGGTGAGAGTTGTAGTTGCTGTCATCACACCGAGTTGATTGGAGGTTCGCATGGCAGAGAAAGTGACAATTCACGGCATCGTCAGCGATGCCAGCCGCAAGCCCCTGGCCATGATCGGCGTGCTCGCCATTCAGGAAGGCCGCGCGATCGAGCGCAAATACACAAGCGACGACGGGAGGTACAGTTTCGAGGTGCCCAGGGGCTTGACGACGCTGAGTTTCGATACGCACGGCACACTCACCAATGCGCGCGAGTGGCACCCCTCCGTCGTTGCCAATATCGACACCAATGTCGAAGGGATGTACTTGCGCTGCGACCGCGTCTTGATGAAAGTCGGTACCGCTGAAAGTGACGAGGCCTGCGTCGACGCCTTGGCGGGCTACATGTTCAGCCTCATGTGGACCGCTCGTCTGCCCGATCGTGCCTACGCGGAGGCCGCCGAGGCACGCTTATCGAGTATGAAGATGCCCTTGCCCGAGCTCGACAAGTTCCGCAGCCTGCTGCTCGAGCTGTTTGCCCAGCGGGCCGCGCAGACTTAGTTCTGTTGAACGATCTCATCAACCATCGACCATGAGGAGAGTGAAATGCAACCAATTTCTGGCTCCGTCGGACGCAATGGGACGAACCGACACGCCGACGTATCGGTCGTCCAACAGCTCATCAACGATCGACTGGCGGGCCAGCTGCCCCCGCTCGCCGTGGACGGGATCTGCGGGGAACTGACGATCGGCGCCATCGAGGAGATCCAGCGCCGCTACCTGCACATGAACTCGCCCGACGGCAGGGTGGACCCCAACGGCGCAACCTTCCGCTGGCTGACCGGTGAGAGTGCACCGGCACCCCAGGGCACGTTCCCCCTCGAGGTGATCGCCGCCGCCAAGGCGTCGCACACCAAATGGCGCATCCCCGCCTCGGTGACGCTGGCGCAATGGGCACTGGAGAGTAACTGGGGCCGGGCCATGCCGTCCGGCAGCAACAACCCCTTCGGCATCAAGGCCGTTGGCGACCAGCCCTACGTCGAAGCGCGCACGCAGGAGGTGATCAATGGTCGATCCGTCACCGTCACGGCGCGGTTCCGCAAGTTCGCCTCGATGAACGAGGCATTCGACCAACACGGACGCCTGCTCGGGACCGGTTCCCCCTACACCCACGCACGGACCTTGTTGCCCGACGCGGACGCCTTTGCCGATGCGCTGACCGGGGTTTACGCCACGGCCCCGAATTACGGGGCCGTCTTGAAGGACATCATGAGATCCCACAATCTCTACCAGTACGACAGGTAGTGGAAGCCATACTGCGGCCAGAAAAAGGCGTCCGTCGTCATGCCGTCCTTGCGGCACCCAGAGAGCATGAAAAGGATCTCAGGGTCGGTTATCCTCGGAACGGATGACCCTCCGGACTTGGCACGCAGTCCCCGGAAGGCGGCGGCCGGACCCGTCGCTGGAGCAGACAAGCCGCGCCGTCCTGTGCAAGGAGGGGCCACATCCAGGAGGGCGCGGCCTACAGTTCAGTTCCCTGACGTTCGGCGAAAGAGGTGTCTTGGGCTACCGTAATTCAGGGCCTTAACAGTTCAAACCTTGCAAGGAGAATCTTCCAATGTCACGCTCGATCCTCTTGGAGAGTGGGCCGCTTACCTTCCGCAGGGGCGTGCCCGTCGGCGGGTGGGCGAACGTCGCGCTGTACCCCGACGGCTATTTCAGTTTCAGCGGTCATTTCCATAACTCCGGTGCCCCGCGCTATGGGGTTAGTGTTATTGTGTGGATCAGAAGTAAAACCGGAAGGGTGTTCACATTCGGGAACTCGGGGAAGATGGGCGGCCTCACGGGAGGCTCCCGCGATTGGAATTTCGGCATCAACAAATCCAACGCCTCGATTAAAACGGCCTGGAAGGATTTGTCCGCTGGCTGGAGCGGTCAGTGCCACGCACGGGTCGGTGTCGACCTCGCTGGCTTATGGGGTGATGTCAAGTCCACAGCTCAAGCCGTCGGACCAGTTGTAGCGGTCGTAGGCGCATTATTGTAACGACTTGCTCGTGCTGTGGCGGACTGCGAACTCCGTGGCTCAACTCCCTAGGGAACGTGTCGGCTGCCCGCACGCTGCCGGTCGCCGACCCAGAGGAAACGGCGGCGAATCGCCTATCGGTACAGCGCGGGTTCCCTGCTGACCGATAACTCTGTTAGGCCGGTGAGGACTATGCTTGGCGGCGCGAACTCACCGGCCGCCTTTGTGTTCGCCTTCAACGACTCTGCTCTGTCCGCTCCATCGCCCCGGTCGAAGGCGTCTGCCCATCGGCCTGGAGTTGCCGGTAATCCTTCTCCAGGCGGCGGAGGACCGCAGCCGCTTCCTCCGGCCGGTCGCGCAGGCTCTCCCTGACGATCACGAGGATGTGCTGGTAAGCCCACTCGTCCTCGCTTCTGCCGGCCCTCTCCTCCGCAGCCTGCGGGCTGAAATCGGGCCAGTCTCGGTCCAGTTCCTCAAACCGCTCCAGGGCTTGCGCCAGGCTGCGGCGGCGGTCGATCAGTTCGCGCACCATGCGCTGCCTGGCGCCCACGCGGTGAAACGTCGCCTCTCGCAACTGTTCCAATTCCTCGTTGCGGTGAAGGGCGGAGAGGTCCGCCGGGGTACAAGCCAAGCGAAGGCCGAAGACGCACACGGCCAGAAGGCCCAAGGCCACCGCGACGATCGCTGGTCGGAGCTGTGAATTCATCCGAGCTTCTCCTTGGAAGCCCCCGGAGAGCCCGTCAAGGACTCTCACGCTGGGCGATGGTCTGCGTTACCAGGACCGTACAGTCGCTCGGGCGCGCAAACCGTACGCCGGGGCGATGCGCGGCCGGTCCCCCGCCCTCGCGTGTGGGGATCCGGCTATCTCCGGGTTTCAGTCAATAGTCACGGTTTGTTTGCGACAGCGTCCCTTGCATCAAGTTCTTTGCGTCCTCTGGGCCAACTCGGCGAAGAGGGCATCGGTGGCTTCCAGCGCGGGACTCGACGCCGCCAGTGCCCGCGAGTGCGGCTGCTCCTTGAGGACATCATCCCCGTGGGAAGGCGAGAAGCGGGCAAGGGTGCTGCCGGGCAGGTCGCCCGCCGTTGGCATCAGGCGCACACCGCTGCTCAGCGTTGCGTTCATCACGTCGCCGGATGTCGTACTGTGCTCCAGGCCGAGCAGATGGCCCATCTCATGCGTCAGCACCGTCAAGAGGTCGATCTTGCCCTGCTCGCCCTGATCGCCCGGTGTCGTGAACTCGGAGTCATCGCGCGGGGTCGGGTCCACGAACCACCTCCAGCCGGCGGCGTTGTCGTCGATCAGAATGGTGTTGCCCGAGACCATGCCCAGCGTGGCTCCGCCTAGGTTGGCGATTTGCACGTCCACACCGCGCAGGAGAGCGGCTTGCTGCGGCGTCAGCCCCGCTGACTGCCAGCGTGCCGCCGCCTCCTGGATCAGGGGCTGAAGAGCCCCCATGGTGAGGGGAGGCGAACCCTCGCCACCCGTGGGCGCTGCGCCATCGGCGGCCACTAGCGGCGCGGGTACAGGTAGCGGGGCGAATTGCCAGCTCAGGATGTCCTGTGTCTGGTATCTCGCACCACCGGTCGCGGCGGTGAAGCCCACCCATGCCTTGCCGCCCGGAGCGAGATTCAAGATGGAGTCAAGGTCCACGTTCACGCTCAGCAGAGGCGATGTGGCGCCATCGAGGAACACGCACATGGTCCCACCCGTGCCGCCAGGGTTCGGAACATAGTCGATGGTAGCGGTGTGGATCACATTGTCGTCGAGTGCGAACGGCGGGATGGCGTAACCCAGCGAATTCGCCTCGTTGGCGCGCATATAGCCGGCCGCATCCGGGACATGGATGCTGATATGGTTGTCACTGGGATCGCCCACACCTCCCGGACCAAAGTCCGAACCGGCGTTTTGCCAGGTATCGAATTCGACGGCCACACCATTGCGAATGCTGTTGCCTTGCCCACCCGAGCCGGAGTTGTCGTAGCCGAGGTTGCCGCCACCGTTGCCAAGAGCGGTGACGTTGTCGTTCTGTATGATGAAGGCAAAACCGTCGGAGCCGCCGCTCATCTGGAACTGGAAGGTCGTTTTGAAGCCGTCCTTCACATCTTGCTGCGTCGTGAACCACGCTCCACCGGCCTTGTTGGCCTGGGCAGGAGTCAGCCGTAACTTACTCTGCGTTCTGGTCGCGCTGCCGACCAGTTGCAGACCGGACGTGCTGCTGAAATTGGCGTAGTTGATCGGGGCCGTGCCGGA
Source organism: Gemmataceae bacterium (assembly GCA_036557825.1). Classification (GTDB taxonomy): domain Bacteria; phylum Planctomycetota; class Planctomycetia; order Gemmatales; family Gemmataceae; genus JAJPHU01. The sequence continues at coordinate 4,555 of DATBGU010000066.1, read as the reverse complement.
GTAGTCGTTGTCGAGAATGGTGCCGACGGCCTGGTTATTGTGGCCGTTCGCTGTCAGGTTCAGCGTAAACGTCTTGGAACCCGGTTCCGGCGTCAGGTCGCCCGGAATAGCGACGGCAATGGTCTTGGTTGTCTCGCCTGGCTGGAAAGTAATGCTGCCGTTGGCCGCAATGTAATCCGTACCGGCCTTCGCCGTCCCGTCCGCCGTGGCATAGTTGACGGTCAACGGTGCGCCCGAAGGGACAGAGAGTTTGAGCGGGAAGAGGGCGTTGAGTGTGCCGGAATCTCCCTCGACGACAGTGACATCCCCGACGGACAACGTCGTGTCATCGTTGACTACTGTCGCACTTGCGTTGCCGTCGAAGGCGATGGACGCCCCCGTGGCGTTGCTCAACTGAACTGAAAAAGTCTCATCCGGCTCCACAACCGAGTCTCCGATAACGGGCACGGTGATCGTCTGTGTGGTCGGGCCACCTGCGGTAAAGGTCAACGTGCCGCTGGTGGCCGTGTAGTCGCTGCCGGCCTGCGCCGTGCCGTCAACGGTGGTGTAATCGATCGTCACGTCGCCGTTGGCCGGCGGATTGTAGAGCGTGACGGTGAACTGGGCGTTCGTCGTACCGCTATCGCCTTCCAGCAGGCGGATGTTATCGACCGCGAGCAACGGTGAGCTGTTGGGATAGACGCCGGTCTGGAGCTGGTACTCGCCCGATGTGCCGTTGGCCGGCGCGATTTGGAGGTAGTAGTCGCCGCCCGCGATCGATTGATACCAAAACCGGGCGTTGCGTGCATCGGACAAACTGTTGTCATCGGAGATGACCAGGTTACCGGTGCTGTCGTACAGGCGCAGCACAGGGTCGAGCGTGTTGGTCGGCTGGAGCGGCCCGCCGAGGGGCGTCGCTGTCTGGGCCATCAGCACGTCGCCGGGATGGAGGGTGATTTTGTAGAAGTCGGACTGGGTGGTCGTGTGCAGCACGCTGTTGGTGCCGCGACTGCTCACGTACATACTGCCGTCGGGGGCGAAGGCCAGGCCGGTGGGGTTGCTCAGTCCCGCCTCCCCCGGTCCGATGACAGTGCCGAGGAACGCCCCAGGTTGGGTGCCCGATGGACCCTGGTAGCGCAGGACGCGGCCGTTGGCGTAGCTAGTCACGTAGAGGTTGCCGTCCGGTCCGAAGCGGACGCCGAGCGGTTGGTCCAGGCCGCCGCTGCCGGCGGCCACAAAGGTGTCGATGAAGGCACCAGGCTTCGCCCCGCTCGGCCCCTGGAAGCGCAGCACACGGTCATCATTCTGGCTGGAGAGATAGAGGTTGCCGTCCGGGCCGAAGACCAGATGATCGGGTTGGGTCAGCCCGCCGCTCCCGGCAGGGACGTACACATCGATGAACGCTCCGGGATTGACGCCCGCGAGCCCCTGGTAGCGCAGAACCTGGGCGTTGCTGCTGATCACGTAGAGGTTACCGTCCGGTCCGAAGGCGAGGCCGCTTCTACCTCCGCTATCGCCGCTGCCGGCCGGGACGAATACGCCCAGGTAGGCGCCCGTCGTCCCGTCGAACTTCGTGACGTTCTTGCCATCCCAGTTGCCGACGTACAGGTTCCCGTCCGGGCCGCGGGTCATGCCGATGGGGTTGCTCAGCCCGGTGCCGGTGGCGAAAACGGCTCCGGTTTGCCCGGCCGAGGGTTTGGGCGCGCCGGTGATGGCGTCGTAGCGCATGATCTGGTTGCTGCCGCGGCTAACGACGAACAGATCGTTGCCGGCAACGAGTAAATGCTCGTTGTAGTTCAGGCCGCCGCTGCCATTGGGCACGAGAACACTCGTCGCGCTCGGCTCGACCGCTCCGAGGACTGTGGCGGCCGTGCCGAGACTCTGGAATTTACCGCCGGCCCACGGTTGGGGTCCGGAGTTGTCCTCCAGGTCGAAGGCGGCGCCGGCCGTCACCGTCAGAGCGTAATTCACGCCGCTCGAACTGTAGAAATCATTCCCACTGACAAGGGCGTAGTAGGTGCCGGCCGTCTGCGCCGTGAACGTCACCGCCTCGCCGACGTTCGTCGGGGTGGGGTTGCCATCGGACAGCTTGACGCCGTTGGCGTCGTAGATTTGCAGGTGCGCCCCGCCGCTGCCCTGCGGCGTCACCGTCACGGTCGCGGGTTCGTTCGCCCCCAGCGTGAACTTGTACCAGTCCTGATTCGTGGGCGCCGGAGTGGCACTCGGTACGAGAAGGCGCAGGTTGTCCCAGCCTCGGCCATCGTTGGTCAGCGGCTCGGTGCCGTACTGCTGAAAGCGGATCTTGAAGTTATTGCCCAGACCGATGCCGTTCTGTGCTGCCAGAGCACCCAGGTCGAGCGTATAGGATTGCCATTGCCCGGCCGGCTGCGAGGGCGGTGCCCAGACGGGATACCAGTTGACTCCATCGGCGCTGATGGCGATGCCGTCGGCGTTGGCGTGGCCGGTGAAGGGTCCGGCGAAGTTCGTTACCTCATCATTCCAGTTGGCGTGCGAGAAGGTAAGGATAGCCTGGGACTGCCCGGCCAGGTTCACCGTCCAGGTGGCCTCGTTGAGTGTCGGGCTGCCCTTGGCCTTGGTGTCGTCCATCACCAGCGCCTTGCTGCCGCTGGCCGCGCCGTATTGCGTTGTCAGCTGGATACGGCCGGTCGAGGCGGAGGAGTAGGTGCTCCAGGCGGAGCCGAGACTGGTGCCCTCGAAGTCCTCGCTGTACAGCGTGCTGCCGGTATTGCCGGGCAGGCTGCCGGACACGGCCGCTTCCCTGCCGCTGCCGACCGCCTGGAAGCTGGGATCGAGATCCTGAGCGGCGGCCGGCGTGTCGTTGACGGCTCCCCCCACCCCCTCGCTCTCGAACGTCCCATTGAGCAGTACGCGGACGTTGTAGGTTCCCGCGGACCCATTCACGCCCTCGACCGTGATGGTGTACGTCCCAGCCGAGGCGGCCGTGATGTTCTGGAGCACGACGGGTTGCCCCGCTCCGGCAGTTGCCGTCGCCAGCGGTGTGCCGGCGTAGGACACGGTCACCTTCGGCTGAAATGCCGAGTCCACCTCGATGCTGAGCGTCTGGCCGGCATTAAGGGAGAGGTTTGTGCTATCGGTAGGGTTCATCGCGCTGACCTGGCCGGAGCCGGAGGCCTGGTACAGCAGTGAGCCGGCCGGGCCTGTCGGCGCCAGCGTGGACAGCGTCGTCGGCACGGTGCGGTCCTCCAATGCCTCAAGGCTCAGACAGCACCGGACGGCATTTCGCCTCCGGGTACGCCGGTTCAAGGCCGGACCGATCATGCGTTTATGGAGACGCCGAAGCCAGGACGAGCGGGTGGGGATCATCACATAGTTCCTTTCGGTAGTAGTGCCTGCATCGCGCGCTTGCCGCCTCAGCGCGCAGGCCGAGCGCCGGGGCGAGGCGCGGCCGGTCCCCGTGCCCCCAGGCGAGGGGGTTCCGGCCATCCACGGTTTCAGTCAGAAATCAGGGTTTGGGTGTGGGCGATTCCTTTGTGGAATTGGGTTCCTTGACGCCAGGCGAGGCGGCCGAGGCAGCTCGTTGCCGCAGTGCCTCCACGTCGCGCCACAACTGCTGCCAGTCGCGACGCTCGGACTCAGATAGACGATTCAACTCATCCGCGTTCCGCACACCGGCGAAATCACTGTCCTTCAGCCAGTGCTGCATCTGCTGGGCGATGACGGGTCGAGCCTTGGCCGGCCCTTTCTCTCGTAGCTGTCCCCAGAGCGTCAGGTCGGCCCCCAGCCAGTCGAGCGCTTGCCGGCGCAGACGCGTGCGTTCCTTGCCGTCGAGCTTGTCGGCGTCGGTGCCCTGACCGCAGCCGGCAAGTGCGGCGGCGCAGGCGGCATTGTAGCGAAGACCAGTGGCCGGATCCTCGATCAGCTTCGGCTCATCGGCGAACGCCTCGCCGTAGAAGCGCGTGGCAGCGGCGTATCGCTTCTTGTGCTGCTGGCACATCTCGGCGAGGGTAAGGCGTTCTATGAAATCGGTGGGTTGCTTCTGTCCGCTCAGGATGACCGGCAGTTTTTTGTCCAGTTTCACCAGGCGCTCACAGTTTTGGACCCACTGGGCGGAGGGATAGGGCCAGCGGGGATTTTTGGAGCCGAGTTCGTGCCCGCGGCGGCGGTGGATCAGAGCTTCCGCGTATAGACCCTTTTTCTCAAGCACATCGCCAAGGTTGCAGTGGGCTTCGGCGTAGTCGTTCTTGAGGCGGATCGCCTCGCGGTATTCGGCGATGGCCTCGTCCAGTCGCCCCTTTATTCCAAGCACGCCGCCGAAGCTGTAGTGCGCTTCGGGGAAATCCTTCTTGAGCCGGATGGCCTCGCGGAACGCGACGATAGCCTCGTCCAGCTGGCCCTTGTCCTTCAGCGCCAATCCGAGGTTGTTGTGAGCCTCGGCATAGTCCTGGTTGAGTCGGATGGCCTCGCGGTACTCAGCGATGGCCTCGTCCAACTGGCCCTTCTCATGCAGGGTAAGCCCGAGGTTGTTGTGGGCTATGGCGAAATCCTTTTTGATTCGGATGGCCTTGCGGAACGAGGCGATCGCCTCGTCCAGCTG
>DATBGU010000065.1:0-25355 GCA_036557825.1 Gemmataceae bacterium | reverse complement strand
CCCCCCCCACCCTACGATTTCATCCTTTCAAAGTCCGGGAGGAACGCGGTGCCGCGCCGCTACATCGTACTGATCCTGATTCCGACCGCCCTGATGATCGCGGGCACGGTGGGTTACTACCTCCTCGAAGAGAGCTATTCGGTCTTTGACGCCCTTTACATGACGGTCATCACGCTGACGACGGTCGGCTACGGCGAAGTGCATCCGCTCTCGCCGCGCGGCCAGATCTTCACCATCGTCCTGCTGCTCGTCGGCGTCTTGACGTTTTTCTACACGGTCACGGAACTGGTCCGCGGCGTCATCAGCGGCGAGGTCCAGCAACTGCTGGGGAGGCGGCGCATGGCACGCAGCCTGGCGGGGTTGAAGAATCATATGATTATCTGCGGCTACGGCCGCATGGGCCGGCACGTCTGCCGGGAGTTCTCGCGGCAGGGGTTGCCGTTCGTCATCATCGACCGCAAAACGGAAGTGCTGCGCGACTTCGATCTGCCGCACGGCATCGCCCTGGACGGCGACGCCACCTCCGACGAGGTGCTCAAACGCGCCGGCGTCGAGCGCGCCCGCGCCCTGGTCACGGTGGCCGCCTCCGACGCCGACAACCTGTTCATCACCCTGAGCGCCCGCCTGCTCAACGCCAAACTGTTCATCGTGGCCCGTGCGGAGGGCGAGCAGGCCGAGCAGAAACTGCAACGCGCCGGCGCCAGCCGGGTCGTCACACCCTACGCCATCGGCGGCGCCAAGGTGGCGATGGCGGTGCTGCGGCCGGCCGTGGTGGACTTCATCGAGTTGGCCACGCGCACCGAGCACCTCGATCTGCAAATCGAGGAGACGCTGATTTACGAAAATAGTAAGCTCGTCGGCGCCACGCTGCACGCCAGCCGGTTGCGGCAGGATCTCGGCGTCATCGTCGTGGCGATCAAGAAGGCGAACGGCCATCTCCTCGCCAACCCGCCCGGCGATGCGATCATGGAGTGCGGCGACACCCTCATCGCCCTGGGAGCGCGGCAGAGCCTGGATCAGGTTGAGATCCTGGCCGGCCGGCCGGGGCAGGCGTCGGGCCAGTGAGCGCCCGGCTGGCTACAATCGGGAGAAGCAATTACAAGCGGGCGAGGGGCCGTTAACACCCGCCGCTCGCCGGGAAGTTATCGCTTTTATTGGAGGACATTCGACATGCTGCGCAAGATCGGCCTGCTGATCGTCGTCGGTCTGATCGTCGCGGCCGCCCCCCTGCCCAACGACAGCTATCCCATCAAGATCAAGAAGAGCGCTCAGGGCGACGTCATTCGGCTGGACAGGGAAGAGACCGACGACTCCAGCTTCAAGCGCGAGGAGCCGGACGGTAAGGTCGCGAATGAACGCAAGGAGCGGACCGTCCTCCAGAGCTACAAGGAAACCATCGTGGCCAAGGAGGAGGGCAAGAGGGCTGCCAAGCTGCGCCGCGAATACACCAAGGCGATCGTGAAGACCGGCGACAAGGAGACGGTCCTCGCCTACCAGGGCAAGACCGTCCTGATCGAGAAGAAAGACGGTAAGTATCACTTCGCGTTCGAGGACGGCAAGGAGCTTACTGGCAACGACGCCGAGTTGCTCAACCGCGAGTTCAACAAGGGTGGCGACGACGGCGACGACGCGGACATGGAGAAGGCGTTTCTGCCCGGCAAGCCGGTCAAGGTGGGCGAGACGTGGAAAATCGAGCCGGCAGCCATCATCAAGGCATTTGAAAAAGGCGCTTCGCAGCCTTTACCGATGAACAAGGAGAACGTCAAAGGCGAGGGTAAACTGGTCCGGGCCAACAAGGACGGAGACCGGCAATACGCCGACATCGACATCGACATCACCATTCCGCTCAAGGGCGAGTTCCCGCTCGGTCGGGGTCAGACGGCGCCGATCGGGAGCGGCTCGCGGATGCTCATGAAGGTGCGCTACAAGAAGATTTGCATCGACGGCGCGACCGGCGACCGCGTCACCGACATGAGCTTCGACATGAACCTGGACACCACCTTCAAAGGCCTCGACGGCAAGGAGTACAAGTTCAGCATTACCAACAAGCACACGCTGAAGAACAAGAGAGAGGAGCTGTCGAAGAAATAGCTCCTCCGCAATTCCTTCGGCCGCGACGCGCCGCGGAGCGCGGGCGTCGCGGCCGAACAGGTCAACTCACTTGGGAAAGAAAAACTTCTCCGCCGTCCTCCGCAGCAGCCAGTCCTTGTCCTCGGCGCTCAAAAAATCCAGTCGCGTCCGTATCAGATCGAGGCTGTCCTGGTATTTCTGCTCGACGACCTGAAACGGACAATCGCTCTCCCACATGCAGCGCTCGACGCCGAACGCCTTGACCACCTTGCGAATGAGCGGCGCCAGATCGGTGTACGGCGGCTTCTTCTCGCCCAGCGCGTAGAAGGCGCCGAGCTTGACCATCACGTTCTTGTGCTTGGCCATGTCGCATAGGGCGGCGACGTCCTTGTCGCGGATGGTGCCGTCAGCGCCAATGCGGCACAGATGGTCGATGATGATTGGTGTGCCGGGATGCTTGCGGCACATGCGGTCGAGGTCCGGCAGCGCGTCGGGATTGATGAGGCAGCTGATGGCCTGATTGTTTTTCGCCGCGGCAACGAACATCTTCTCGTAGCCGGCCGGCTTCAGCCAACCCTCGCCCTTGCCCTCGTTGGGCTTGATGCCGCCGCCCAGGCCGGGATAGATGCGAAAGGCGCGCACCTTCTTTTTCGCCAACTCGCCCATGAGACGATCGACGCCGTCGGCGGCGGGATCGACGACAGCCGTGCCGCAGAAGACGTCCTTGTGTAGCGCGATCATGTCGAGCATGTATTTGTTATCGAAGCCGTAAAAGGACATTTGGATGAGATTGATGCGCTCCACGCCTGTGGGTTTGGTGTGCTTGAACAGGTCTTCCGGCGTGAAGCGTTTGGGTTTCATATCCTCTGCTTTGTAGCCCGCGCCGAGCGGGTAGTGGGCGGTGTCGTCGGTCCAGACGTGAACGTGCGCGTCGAGGAAGCCCATGAGTCTTGTCCTCTGCGGTACTACCGGGGCGTGGCCGGCATTGTCGCCGAGGTGATGCAGAGAGGCAAGAAGGAAAGCGGCAGGGATCGCCTCTTGCTCGCCTCGATCGGTCAAGGCCTACTGAAGCGCTCGAGTAGGCCGCCGCCCAGCGGTCGCACGGTCCCGAACGACTGCGCCCGCGAATGCCGCAGGGAACCCAGCGCTTCGATCCGGATAAGCGAACGAGACCTGGCCCCATTCCGGCGGACGGCGACAGGCCTGGTTTCGATAATCCCTCCTCCGCACCCATCCGCAGACACCTCTGCCGCCTCTATCTTTTAGTACAGACTCCCCTGCGAGGTGTTCCCGATGAGCCGACCCGATCTCCGCACTGTCCTCTCCCAGATCCACCGCCTAGCGGAGCCCCAGACGCCGGACGAGGTGCCTGACCGGGAGTTGCTGGAGCGCTTCCGTGGCCGGCGCGACGAAGTGGCGTTCGCGGCCCTGGTGCGGCGCTACGGCCCGATGGTCTGGGGCGTCTGCCGCCGTGTGCTGGGCGACCGACACGACGCGGAGGATGCCTTCCAGGCAGCCTTCCTCGTCCTGGCGGGCAAGGCCGGCTCCATCCGCCGGGCGGAGTCCCTGGGCGCCTGGCTGCACCGCGTCACGCGGCAGCTCGCGTTCCGCAACCGGGAGCGCCGCGACCGCCGCCAGCAGGCGGAGACGAGTCGCCTCGCCGCCGGGACCGCGCCTTCGGCCAGGGCCGAACCCTCGGAGGAACTGAGCCTGCGCGAGGCGCTGGCGATCCTGGACGAGGAGGTGGGGCGGCTGCCCGAGAAGTTCCGCACCCCGGTCGTGCTGTGCTACCTGCAAGGTAGGACGAATGAGGAGGCCGCCCGCGAGGTGGGCTGCGCCGCCGGCACGCTGAAGTCGCGGCTGGGGCGCGCCCGCGAACTGCTGGGCGAGCGCCTCGCGAACCGCGGGGTCTCCTTGCCCGCCGGCGCGATGGCGGTACTGTTGGCGACCGGCGTTAGCCAGGCGGAGGTTCCATCAGTGGTCCGCGCAACCGCGGCGTACTCTGTTCACCAGACAAACGGCGCGTCGGCGGGGGCTGCCCGGCTGGCGCAAGAACTGCTGCGGGGGATGACGATGAGCCGGATCAAACTGTGGGCGTTGGGGTTGCTGGCGCTGGCGGTCGTTGGGGTCGGTGTCAGGGTGGCGGTGCGGCAGTCGGTGGGAGGCGGCGATCACGCTACGGCCGCCACCCCCGCGGAAGGGAACGCGCCGGCCAACCCGCCCGGCGTGAAGGCCGACCTTTACGGCGACCCGCTGCCGCCCGGCGCGCGGGTCCGCCTGGGCACGGTGCGGTTGCGGCACGAGGCGTTCCAATTCGTCTACTCCCCCGACGGAAAACTGCTGGCCTCGGGCGGGCACGACGGCTTGGTACGCCTGTGGGACGCCGCCACGGGGAAAGAAATCGCCAAGTTGGGCGGCCACCGCGAGTTCGCCTACAGTGTCGCGTTCTCTCCCGACGGCAAGCTGCTCGCCACGGGGGATGTTTACGACGTCCACCTGTGGGATGCCGCCACAGGCAAGGAGCTGCGCAAAATGCCGGGATTCGACGGCGGTGCGGACTTCAAGAAACCAGGCGGTTTCACGACCGGCATCAGGGCCCTGGCCTTCTCGCCGGACGGCAAGCTCCTGGCGGCCGGCGAGGGGGACAAGTGTATCAGCTTGTGGGACGTCACGTCGGGCCGAACCGTGAGGCGACTCGAGGCGCGCGAGGGTCTTTTGCAAACGATCCTCTTTCTTCCCGGGGGCGAGGAACTCCTGTCGGCCACCGACAGTGGGGTCGTCCGCTTCTGGAGCACAGCTGGGGCCCGGCGGCACAAGCTCCCGTTAGGGCCTTCGTACGGCCGCCCGGCCGTGGCGGTGGCGCCCGACGGAAAAACCATCGTCACCGGGGGGGGGCGAACTATCCTCCGGGGCATGTTGGAGACGCTCGGGGGGGTGGTATCGTTGTGGGACGTGGCCACGGCGAAGGAGTTGCGCCACGAGGAGCTCCCGCAAGTAGTCTCGGCGGTCGCCTTCTCACCGGACGGAAAAACCTTGGCCTTCGCGCAGACCCGGAGGCTCTCTTTTCCCTTCGCGCAAAACCAGGCCGTCCAGCTGCGGGACGCGGCGACTTGGCGTGAAGTTCGCCGGGCCGAATCATTCGACGCGGACGTCTTGCAGTTGGCCTTCAGCCCCGACGGCAAGACGCTGGCGGGGCACAACCAGACGAGCATCGGCCTGTGGGAGGTCGCCACGGGGCGGCTGGTCACGTCGCGCCCCGGACACGGGGCGGCCGTCAACGCGGTGGCTTTCTCCCAGAACGGTCGGAAGGTTGTATCGACCTCTCCGGCTGGCGACGCCCGGCTCTGGGACGCGACCACGGGCCGGCAGATCCACACGTTCCAGGGGGACTGGACGAGCTTGGTCGTCCCCTCGGCCGACGGCGCGATGCTGCTCGCCTTGAGCGGCGACAACCGGATCAGCCTCTGGGACGTGGCGGCCGGCAAACGACTTCAGCAGAGACAGGTGAAGAAAGACTCGTCGAGCGTCTCCACGTCTTACGGCTCCTCGTCGAGCGTCTCCGCGCCTTACATCTATCAGCTGGCGCTGTCCGCAGACGGCCGGTTGCTCACAGCGATCAGTAATGACAACGCCAACCCGATCACGGTCCAGAGGGTCGATGGGGCAGCCGAGGGGGCGCTGCGAAAGCCGCCGAAACGACGGTACGGCCGCCTGTTCTGCCCCTCCCTATCACCCGACGGCCGGCTCATGGCTGACATCGAGGGCGATAAAGTCCACGTCCGCGACGTGGCCTCGGGGGCGCTGCTGCGGACACTCCACGCCGGCTCGTTGCAGGCCGGCGAGGCTCTCGACCGACCTCTACTTTTCTCCGCCGACGGCCGAGTGGTGGCGTGTGCGAGCCCGAGGTTCGTCGAACCCGAGCCCGGCCACAAGGTCTGCCGGAACAAGATCCGGCTGTGGGAGGTGGCTACGGGCGAGCTCCTCGAGGCCATATCTGTTCCTTTCGTGAAGGCGGCCGCCTTCAGTCCTAATGGCCGAACCTTCGCCGCGGGGGGAGGCGATTACGGCAGCCGGGGCAAAGGCGATACCGGTTCCGATATCCGGGTGTGGGACCTGGCCACGGTCACGGAACTCACGCGGTTCGAGGGACACCGGGCATACGTCTCTGCGCTGGCGTTCTCCCCCGACGGCCGGATGCTGGCCTCGGGTCTGGTAGATTCCACCGTGCTCCTGTGGGACTTGGCCCCGTCGCTGCGACAGGCCCGGCGCCACCCGGCCCTGCGGCCAGCAGACAGCGAAGTCTGCTGGGCGGACCTCGCGGGAGCCGACGCCCGCACGGCGCAAGCGAGCATCTGGGCCCTGTTGGACACGCCCCAACAAGCCATCGCGGTTCTGAAGGAGCGGCTGCGGCCGGCCCGTGCTGCGGAACCGGGGGAGCTGCGGCGCCTGATCGCCGAGTTGGACTCCGAGCAGTTCGAAGTCCGGCAGGCAGCCTTCCGGAACTTGCGGAAGTTCGACACGATCGCCGAATCCGCACTGCGCGAGGCCCTGAAAGGACGGCCGTCGCTGGAACAGCGCCGGCGCATCGAGCAGCTGATTGCGGAATTGCAGGGACCGATCAACACGGACGAATTACGGCAGGGTGTGCGTGTGATCGCGATACTGGAACACATCGGCGGTGCGGACGCGCGGCGCCTGCTGGAGAAGGTCGCCGCCGGACCTGCCGAAGCTCGGTTGACGCTTGAGGCCGCGGCTGCCCTTGAACGTTTGCGCCGGCGATGATCTCGTTGATGAGGCAATTGATGGCCTGGTTGTTCTTCGCCGCGGCAGCGAACATCTTCCCGTAGTCGGCTGCCTCCGCTTTGTGGCGAGCGGGTAGTGGACGGTGTCGTCGGTCCAGATGTGAACGTGCGCGTCGAGGAAGCTCATGCGTCTTGTCCTCCGGCGTCGGTTGTTTTGTCGGTGGGGTGATTCTACTCAGACGGCTCAGCCGTGACGAGCACTGGACGCGCGGCTGTTCGCCGTTCGCTGTGGTAGAATCGCTCTACCGGGACGGCCGACGTCATGAACCGGCTTGGCCAACCTCTCGCTTCGGCGGTGCCGCCGCGCGACGACGGGCACGCGCATGACGTCCGGATCCCGTTGGGGTGATGGGGGAAACGATGGGCGACGACCTATCGACCAACCACGAACTGGACCGGCTCCAGTGGACCACGGTCCTGTACTACCTCCACGAGACCAACCCCGACACCGGGCTGGTGCGGGACAAGACCGACCCGGCGGCCCCGTGTAGCATTGCCGCCGACGGTCTGGCCCTGGCTACCCTCCCCGTCATCGTTGAACGCGGCGTGCTCTACCGGCCGTTCGCGGCGAAGATCGCCCGCCGGCGACTCCGGTTCCTGCACGATCTCCCGCAGGGGCCGGAGCCGGACGCGGCAGGTTACAAGGGCTTCTTCTACCACTTCCTCGACATCGAGACCGGTCGGCGCGTCTGGCAGTGCGAGCTGTCCACGATCGATTCGGCGTTCCTGTTCGCCGGGATGCTAACGGCCGCCACTTACTTCGACGGCGACACGGCCGATGAGGCCGAGGTCCGCCGGCTCGCCGACGTGCTCTACCGCCGGGCCGACTGGAACTGGGCGCGGAACGGCGGGGCGACGCTCACGCACGGCTGGAGGCCGGAGACCGACTTCCTCCCATACCGCTGGGAAGGCTACGACGAGGGGCTGCTGCTGTACGTGCTGGGCCTGGGGTCGCCGACCTACCCGCTGCCCCCGGAGAGTTACGCCGCCTTCTGCTCGACCTACGAATGGAAGCAGCTTTACGGCCGGGAGCTGCTCTACTCGGGACCGCTGTTCACTCACCAACTCTCGCACCTGTGGATCGACTTCCGCGGCCTCCGCGACGCCTTCATGCGCGAGCGCGGCAGCGACTACTTCGAGAACAGCCGGCAGGCGACTTTCGTGCAGCAGGCGTACGCGATGCACAACCCGATGCAGTTCGAAGGATACGGGGAGCACTGCTGGGGGTTCACGGCCTGCGACGGACCCGGCTGGGTGAAGCGGGTGGTCGGCGGGGTGGAGCGACAGTTCTTCGACTACATCGCCCGCGGCGCCCCGTTCGGCCCGGACGACGGCACCGTCGCCCCCTGGGTCGTGCTCGCCTCGCTGCCGTTCGCTCCCGAGATCATCCTGCCGACCGTCCTCCACCTGGCGGGCGTGGGGCTGGGCGGCAAACACCGGCCATACGGGTTCAGGTGCTCGTTCAATCGGACGTTTCGTGTGGACGACAGCCCAACGGGATGGTGGGTGACGCCGTACCAGTTCGGCATCGACCAGGGGCCGGTGGTGCTGATGATCGAGAACTACCGCACCGGGCTGATATGGAACCTCATGCGGCGCTGTCCGCCCGTGGTGACGGGTTTACGGCGGGCCGGCTTCACGGGCGGTTGGCTGTAGCTCGTGCGCTTTTCGAGATCGGATAGCATTTCGCGACGCTTCGGCGAAGCGTCGCGAAACGCGATCGAAAAAGCGCAGGATGCGCGGGGCTCAGACCGCCGACGATAACGGTGAACGGACCAGTCCTTCCAGAACCGCATCGAACGTCACTTGACCGAGCAACACGCCGACCGACGACGTCTCCAACGGATTCGACGCGATGGCGCTCTGTAGAGAGCTGATGTTGGAAGCGAGGCCGGGCATACCCCCGAAGGTCAGGAAGGTGTCGATCGCCAGTTGGGCCTCGTCGGCTAGCAAGGTGTTGGCCGCCGCGGCGTTGATCTGCGCCGCCTGCTTAAAGAGCGTCGAGAACAACCCTTGCATGGTGGACTGCGGCAGCGCCATCAGGGCCAGGTTTTGGCCGTTCAACGCGTTGGTGAACGTGGAACCGTTAAACGAGTTGGTAATGTTAATGTTCGTGCTGTCATGCACGTTCTCCTGGATATGCACATTTTGGTTGTTGACTGGGGAACCGTTAAAGGAGTTGGTGGTAGTAATGTGATTATTGTTGTGAGCTTTGTCCTGGATATGCACATTCTCATGTTTCGGAGGCCCCCCGCCGTTCCCGTGGTGTCCGTCGTTCCCGTGAACGGAGGACGGCGGCAGGCGATCCTCAAGCGCTTCCAGCTCCGGCCGGACAAATCGATCTGTTTCCGAGTGATAGAGTGTGCGAGTCCCGAACCATTTGGTGAGCATCTCCGTTCCTCCTCTCGTGCCGATTAACTGGCGATTTCCCACAATACCTGTACGGTTCGACCTCTCGAAGTGAGGCGGTCTTGCTGATTTCCTTGGCTAATAGATGCCCGCAAGCGGACACTTTTAACCTTTTCGTGTCTCTACTTGGCTTGTCTTAAGTTTCCTCGCGTTCGCCCTTGAGATCTCTTCGTCGATCGCCGGCAAGGTCTGGAAATCGCCTCCAAATGCCATCGATTTCGGGAAGGCGCGTCCTAACCCCACCTCGTCCATTCCCGACTCGTGTATTCTCCACGGCAAGCGGCTTTGTCTCCTCCACCTGCATCACTGACAAAGGTGTGCTCTCTACGTAATCTTGTCCGTTTTTTTGGGCTGAACCTGTTAGGTAATTCGACTCCCGTACTCATTCGCAGGTCGAGGTTGCCAAGCGGTAGCTTGATCGCTACTTCAACTGCATGAAAGCGGCGCCGCCAAATCTTGACGAACCAGTCGGAACGATTTCCTCGCTCAACAACCTGATCGACACCTGTTTCGGCGTTGGTTGGGCTGAGCACTCGATGGTTGAGATGAACTTCTTTTTCCCGTAGGGGGCCTTTCCGGGTGCGTTATCCGAAAGGAACTCCTTGCCATGTTCAGGAGTTTGCACCATGTCTTTCTTCCGCTGGCTGAACGCAATCCGTGGTGATGGTGCCCGAAAATCTTCCGCTGACCGCCCGACGGTTCATCCGATCCTTGAGTCCCTCGAGGAGCGGATCACGCCAACCGACTTCGGGACTTACACAAATACGACCGTCCAGATTGTCCCCAACCTGTTCAACCTAACCGTGACGGAGAAGGTCACGGCCAACGTGACCGTGAACGGGACGTTCGACCCGATGACACACGCTTTCACTCCCGGCACCGGTCCCGCGGTCTCGACCGGGATGGTCCTGTTCAACCTGAACAACCAGCAGCAGTTGGCCAACGTCAATAGCAACGGTCAGGCGACCGCCAGCTTCACCCTTCCGATCTTGACGCTGTTTACCAGCCAGGCCCTGCAGGCCAGTTACGAGGGGGCGACCCTCGGGAGCGATACCTTCGAGTCGAGCCAGTTCCTGGCACCGCTTTACACGAACTTCGATAACCTGATCTTCGTCGCCACACTCACCTTCGGTACGCTAACGCACCAGCAACAGACGGGCACCTTTAATCCGACGACGGGCGTCTTCGTCTTGCCCTCGTTCAACACAGCCCAGGGCGAGAGCAACAATATGGGCGTGCTCAACTTCCACTACGATGATCCGGGTACAATCACGACCTTCGAGGCCTTCGGCTCCACTTTTCCGGGATCGCTCGCCTTCAAGGTCGGGGCGTACGGACCGGAGTTCATGTGACCTCCGGCGGCGAGAGTCGCCGAAAAACTGTGGATACCTCCGAAGGCGTCGGTGTCCACAGTTCCTCTTACCCCACGCAGACCAACGTCATCCTCGTACTTACGCCGCCTTCGGCTCGACCTACAAGTGGAAGCAACTTTACGGCCGGATAGACGAGAGGTTCTGGCACGCGACTTGCTATCTTTGAAAAAAGGGGCGGTAATTGTCCCGCTCAGATGATTCTGGGGAGGTGTGCCATGCGCTTTCTCTGCTTACTGTTCTTGCTGGCGGTCGGAACGGTCGCGACGGTTTTCGTGCTTCAGAACGATCAGGCGCTGACGCTGACGCTCTTCAACCGCGGCGTGTCGGCGCCGGTCTCGGCGATTCTGGGCATCGTCTACGTCCTGGGCATGCTGACCGGCTGGAGCTTGCTCGGTCTGCTCCGTCGCTCATTCGATGCCGCCACCGACTTCCGCCGCCGCGAGGCAGCGAACGCCCGCTGAGGTCCGATTTCGTATCCCGAGAGGAATTGGTCCACCGGCAGCGCCGGTGGACCATTCGTATGCGCTCGACGGGACAGCGAAACCGGGAGTCGGGGGAGGGTCAGGGTTTGGCTGCCTTCCCCACGAGTTGGTTACGCTTGACCGGACCGAAACCGACGTTCGAGGCGAAATCGTATCGCGCCTCGTCCCCGGAAAACTTCAAGCGCACCGTGACGATAAACGGCGTCTCGCAGAGGCACAGCTTGGCCGTGAACGTCTCGTCCTCGGTCCAGGCGCCGCTGGCCGCTACCGCTTGCTCCGGCTGCGTGCCCCAGGCTCCCCGCCCCTTCTTCCAGGCGCCGCGACCACAGACGATTCGTCGCTCGACGCCGTTGAAGCGCGAGACGAGTGTCACCCCTCCGTCCTTCCCGTCGTTCTCAAGGGTGATCGATTCGAGCTTGGCGTCGTTGGCCGGGAACTCGTATTTCCGGCCCGACACCTTGGCGGCAGCGGCCGAACCCGTCTGCGGCGGCAGCGAAAGCGCCTTCAGCTTCTTTTCGAGCTTCATCCGGGCTTCGTCGTTGTCGGCCAGGGCCGTTGCCTTCATCGCGGGCAGGAGCTTATCCCAGATCAGGTTCAGGACGGCCTGCATGTCCCTCACGCCGCTGGTGATGGCGATCACCGCATCCAGATTGGGCAAGACAATGCAATATTGCCCGAACGCTCCGTCACCCCGGTAGCCGCCGTGACGGCAGCGCCAGAACTGGTAGCCGTATCCCTGGTCCCAATCGCTCCGCGGATTGCTGCCGTTGGAGGTCTGGCGGGCCGTGGCCGCCTCGATCCACGACGCGGGCACCAGCTTCTTCCCCTGCCACTTCCCTTTCTGTAAGTAGAGTTGGCCGAATCGGGCGATGTCCTCGGTTCGGATGCTCAGGCCGTAGCCCCCGATGGTGATCCCTTGCGGGCTGGCGTCCCAGTGCGGATTCTCGATGCCCAGAGGCTCGAACAGGCGAGGCTTCAAGTAATCGAGGACCGTCTTGCCGGTCGCCTTCTGGACGATGGCGGAGGCCATATACGTGGCCGAGGTGTTGTAAAGGAAATGGGTTCCGGGCTTGAACGGGACGGGATGCGCCAGAAAGGTCTTGGCCCAGGACTGATCGGCGGTTCGACGCGGCTCGGTTTGATGGCCGGTGGACATGCGGAGCAGGTCGCTGACGCGCATCGCCTTGAGGTTGTTGCTCGGCTTGTCCGGCGCCTCGTCGGGAAAGAACTTCAGCACCTCATCGTCCAGGCTGAGCTTTCCTTCCGCGATGGCCAGGCCGACCGCCGTCGAGGTGAAGCTTTTGCTCAGCGAAAACAGCGAGTGGGGAGTCTTCGCGTCGTACGGCGTCCACCACCCCTCCGCGATCACGTGGCCGTGCCGGAGAAGCATGAAGCTGTGCATCGCGTCAATGTTCTTGTCGGCCGCTTCGATGAAGCTGAGGAGAGCGGCGGAATCGACGCCTTGCGATTCCGGGCTGGCGCGGGGCAGATCGGCCCCGAAGCAGATGGAACCGCCGGCGGCAACCAGGGCGAGGACGAAGAGAGTTTTCACGTTCCCGATCATCGCTCGATCCTTTCAAGTTAGTTCGGTCCACCCTCACTTGGAATCCGGCGCGTGATGATACATCGACTGGAAGGCGACCCGGCCCGGACCCGTGAATCGGTTCAGGGCCAGGTTCGTTCCTCCCAGCAGGCTCGTCCCCAGCGAGGGAAAGTGCGTGTCCATCGTGACGGAGCGGTCTTTGTAGATCCAACCACCGGGTTCGATGTCGATCTGCTCGCCCGCCGCCAAGGTCATCTCGAAGACGTTGCCGTAGCCGTGCAGCCACAGCGCCCCCTCCCCCTGACGGCAGAAGAAGTGATCGACAATCAGTCCCGAGCCGCCGAAGAAGATGTTCTTGAACCCCTTGACCGTCGAAGAGGTGAACTCGACCGCGCCCGTGGCGGCCAAAAACTGATGCTCGCGCACGTCCAGCGCTTGTCCGGCCCGAAGATGGACGGCGAAGACGTGCCCGACACCGTCGCGGCTGAAGGCGATGCGACCCGGCCCCTTCGCCTCGGTCATGAAGATCGGCAATCCCGACAAGAACCGATTGAACCCCCCGGCCAGCGATTTGACGCCGATCTCAACGTCGGGATCTTTCCAGAGAAGGATGTGGTGCTCGAAGTAGACAGGCTCCTCGCGCAATTCGAGTTGCAGCACGGGAACGAGTTCGCCGTCGATGTGGTAAGTTATGCCGGCGATGGTTTCGTGGGAAGCCGCGGTCGGTAGTAATTGCGGGACTGCCATGAATCGAATTCTCCGAAGTCAGTTCATCCCTCCCGCGCACCTACGTGGCGGCGGTGGCTCTGGTTATCCCGTCGCCAAGACCGCGTGTCAAGGGTGTGCATGTTGTGGAACTGAGCAACAAGGTGATGGCCGCCATCAAGGACGCGCCTTTCCGTCACCGCCGGCTCCTTGGTCGTGCGGTCGCGCACCAGTTCCAGGCCGATCATCAGGCCGCGGCCGCGCACGTCGCCAAGGAGAGGATACTTCTTCGGCTTTCGCTCGATTGTCTTCCATCTTAGGCATCGTCCTTGACAGGCTTCCGTGTCGTCGCCTTCAAGCCGCGTCGTCGTATTCGTCTTCGTCCACGTCCTCGTTGCGGTCTATCAGCCGCTCGGTAGTCTACCCGCGCCGCCCGGTCGCACGCCGGCGGATTCGTGCGATGCCTCCGCAGTCATGGGCCGGACGCCGGGGAGCGGAAGCCGGGCCGGTGCTTGAGACCGGGATCGCGCTTGACGGGGTTGAAGAAAGGCTCGATGATGTGCGGATGGACCGGCCACGCGAATAATGGTTGTTCGAACTTCAGCGCCCTGCCCGCGTGAGCCGGGTGCTGAGCTTTGGCGTTCGGCGAAGGAGGGCACCGGTGGCAGAATCGACCACCGTTGAGGAAATACTCGCGCTGCTGCGGGAACGGCCGGACGACGCCGAACTGTATCAGCAACTCGGCGACCTGCGCTTCGAGCGGCGCGAGCTGATGGAGGCGTGGGAGGCGTTCATGCAGTCGTTCCGGCTCAACCCCGACGACCCGTGGACCTGCCTGAAGTTTGGCACCCTGCTGACTCTCTGCGACGGCAAAGAGTACGCCCGGGAGCTGTTCGACCGCGCGATCGAGTTAGCCCCGGAGCTGGCGGTGGCCCACTGGTGCTCAGCCAACCTCTTCCTCAAGCAAGGCGAGTACGGGCTGGCGGAGCGGGCCTACGAGCGGGCGGTGGAGGTCGATCCGGACGACGAGAAGGCGCGGGAGAAGCTGGCCGAGTGGCGGTCGTTCATCGCGGGTGACCGGGGCAACCTGACGCCGCCGGAGTGAGAGGCCGAATAACCCACGACACCAGACCGGCCACGCGATTGAGGTTTATCCGAGGTTCAGCGCCGCGCCCGCGTGAGCCGGCTGCTGAACGTGGCGTTCGGCGAAGACGCGGGGTGAGGGAAAAGCGGTGCAAAACAACCTCCGCTCGCATTGGTCCGTGTCAAAGTTGCTTGCGGAGTTGCGCGGCTTTCACAGAGTTGATGACGGCAGCGACCTGCTGGCGTTCCGATTGGTCGGTATGTTCAAGCAGCGTTCGGTCTATGTCTACCTCTACGGCGAGAATCCTGACCTGATTCACTACGACTTGGAGGACGCGTCAGCAGAGACAGGGCAATGGGACCATGCCGTTCGCCGTGGGTCGGCCCGCTCCGTGGAGGAGTTACGGGAAGTAGTCGGTTCCTGGTTAAATAGAGCGAGGTAACGCCGAACCCGGCGCTACAGCAACCCGGCCATGCGAGTAACGGTTCATCCAACTCAAGCGTCGTGCTCGCGTGAGCCGGGGGCTGAGCGGGGTCGTTCGGCGAAGACGAGGGTAGACGTGCTGCGATTTCATGCCACGAGCGTCGAGTGCTTCTCGCAGTTCGCGGAGGTGCTGACGGTCAGCTTCGACAACCGAGCGGACCACTACCTTGCCTTGCAAGTATGGACCGAGGGCTTTGAGGAGAACGCGGACGGCATCGGCATGATTCATGTCGAGGTCGATGACCAAAGCAATTCCGGCTACGATTGTTTCACCGAAGTCGAGTTGCGCCGGAATGCGTTTCACATTTGCTTCGACGGCCAAGTGCGCGAACTAGCGCAACTCCGTGCGGTCGAGGTGACTTTCGCGTTGGGGGCTGATGAGTTCAAGGAATTGGGAACGGCACTCCGACGAATCTTTCGGTAGTTCGGAGGCTATCGGGTCGTGGACGAAGACGCCACCCCAGAAAATTCCGAGGGAGGCTGACGTACCAATCCGGCGAACGATTATGAGCCAATCGCGGAAAGTGCAGTGGTGTTGTCCGGGGTGCGAATTCCTCTACAGATTAAGCCCCAAAAAACGGACAAGATTATGTAGACAGCACACCGACCACATGGCGATACGCAGGGATTGCAGAGTCATGTTTTAGAACTACTTTCGTTGCTCCATCCACTTTTTGTATTCTGGCGACTTCACGAAGTGGCTATATTCCTTTATGTTTGTCAGATCTTTGAATTCGATTTTGAAACGCTTCTCGATGTCCGTCAGCAAACGGGCCGTCTCCTTATGCTCGCGCATCCGAAGAGAGATCGTCACCAGCATCCAATACCCCTCAATAAGATCAGGCTCGTCCTTGATCGCTTGTTGTGCGATCTTTTTCGCCTCGTCCAGTTTTCCATCCTGCACCGAACCGTGCGCGCGGAGGACATCGAGGTACGGATCGCGGCCATAAACGAGTTCGATATGGTCCAGGCTTCGCTGGTAGGCACGGAACTTGTGCTTGCGGAGTAGCGTGTTCAGTGACAGCAGATCGAGGGCCGGATCGTCGGGAAAGGCCTTGCGGAAATCCTCGAACGCCTTTTCATAGTCTTTTTCATTCTCATCGATCAAACCTTCGGTGGCGATCACGTGCATCAAGGCGGTGGGTTTTTCTTTCCGTAAGGTCGGCGGGAGACTGTCCCATTCCTTAAGTGCTTCCCGATAGCGGCCGGTTCTGGTGTTTTCCATGAAGCGGTTAAACCGAACGGCGTGCTTCAGGAGGTCATTGCCCCCCTTCCACTGTTCCGCCTGCTTGGGATCGCGACCGGCCACCAAGCAAGTTATCCGCCGCACGGACTCGCTGGCGAATTCCCCACTGAGGGCCACGTACACATCCACAACGCGCAACGCTCCCGCTGTGTCCGTGGCCAGCACCAGGTCGTTGTAATTCAGCGCGTTATTATTAATGATCAGGCGGAAGAGCGCGCGGGGTTGTCCCTTTACCATCCGGACCCGCATTAGCGCATAACTACTGCCGTCTCGTTGGGCCGTCTCGCAGAATTGTTTCGCTAGATCGTGTGCCACCTTTTTTTTCTTGATCATCTCCTCATGGCTCTCCCGCACATAATCCGGTAAGAGCAAATTGTGGAAAGCACGCTCAAAAAAAACCTTGTCATCGAAGCAGTTGGCCAGCTCATCTCTCTTGTCCTCGCGGACGAGCTTTTGCACGCGCAGGGCGAATTCTTTATATTTTGTCAAGTCCGGTTGTTTTGATGGCTCCGCTGCGCGGGCGGAGAGACAAAGACAAAAGGCTAATGCCAATCCCATCGTCCGCACTAGCCGATTCATTAGACGATCCTCCGGCAAGGTTTGTTGGAGCAACCTCACTATGCTCGCCCTCCCGAACCGTCTTGTCAAGGAATAACGCCACCGAAGAAGGGCGATGTCCGCTCATCGTGTCTTCACCGTCACCGCCGCGGCGATGGAATATTCAGCTACTGCAACGGCAGATAAATGACTATCCCTCCCATGTGCTTTGCACATTTTTTTAGGTTCTGCACATTTATTCGGGCGGCTGCACATTACGGGCGACGCGAGCGATTAAGCAGGGTTCGGATAATTAGGTACTACCACGAAAGTCCACTGTCAACAAGCAAGCAGGAAGCTTGCGAAAAAGTAACAATTCGGGGTAGCCGGTGTTCTCCGACACAAAAACCGCGGCTAGCCGACCTCGCCGGTCACCCGGAAAGCCTGCACAATGATTCGGTAGGCTGCACATTTTTTCGCAGCTTATTGTTGCCGTGAAGTCGTTGCCCAGAATACCATGTCTGTTGGTTCAAACGCCACTTGTCCGGTGCGGAGCGCGGGGTCGAGAATCGCTGCCGCGAGCATCCCGCGCCGCGCTCCCGTGACCACGGAGAGACGAACCATGCACTCCCGCCTCGATCGCCGGCAATTGATCCGCAGGGGCCTTGCGGGTATCGCCGGCTTGGCCGCGAACTCTCTTCTTCCACTCGACCTCTTGGCCGCGGAAGGCGAGGCGCTCTACAACGGCATCCGTCTTCCTTCCCCCTGGCCGCCGCGCAACGCCACAATCCCCGAGACGCCGGCCGTTCCGGCTTATCTGACTTCGCCGCCGCGCGTCATCCCCATCGATGTCGGGCGGCAACTGTTCGTCGATGATTTTCTCGTGGCCGCCACCACCCTGAAACGGACCCATCACCGCCCGACCTATTACGAAAAGAACCCGGTCCTCACCGGCGGCATGGTCTTCAGCGACGGCGTCTGGTACGACCCACAGGATAAGCTGTTCAAGATGTGGTATTTAACCAAGGGCGGCACCGCCTACGCCGTCTCGAAGGACGGACTCGCTTGGGAGAAGCCCGAACTCGACGTGAAGAAGGGAACCAACCTCGTCCAGACCAGCCCGCGCGATTCGAACACGGTCTGGCTCGACCTCGAAGAGAAAGACCCGAAGAAGCGTTACAAGATGTTTCGCTCCGCCAGTTGGCCGGAGAAGAAATCGTGGTGTCTGTGGGTCCACTTTTCGGCGGACGGCATCCACTGGAGCGAGCCGCGGCCAACCGGCTCGTGCGGCGACCGCAGCACGGTGTTTTACAACCCGTTCCGCAAGGTATGGGTCTACAGCCTGCGGCACGGCTGGGGACGGCCGCGCCGCCGCCGCTACTGGGAGACCAAAGACGACGTCATCGCCGGCGCCCAGTGGGGAGCGAACTCGAATCCGTTCTTCTGGTGCGGCTCGGACAACGTCGATCCACCGCGGAAAGATTATCGCGTCACACCGGAGCTTTATAATCTCGACTGCGCGGCCTACGAGAGCATTCTGCTCGGACTGTTCACCATCTGGCGCGGTCAGTTCCCGGAGCGCGAAAAACCGAACGAGGTGTGCGTCGGGTACAGTCGGGACGGTTGGAGTTGGACTCGACCCGACCGCCGCGGCTTCCTGCCCGTCTCCGAAACCAAGGGCGAGTGGAACTACGCCAACGTCCAGTCGGCGGGCGGTTGCTGCTTGGTGGTGGGCGATCGACTGTTCTTTTATTGCAGCGGGCGGGGAATGGGTCATGTCACCTCGTTGGCCGTCCTCCGTCGCGACGGTTTCGCCTCGATGGATGCCGGCGAGGAGGAGGGAACGCTGACCACCCGGCCGATCGCGTTCCGCGGCAAGCACTTGTTCGTCAACGTCGATGCGCCGGCCGGCGAGCTGCGCGTCGAGGTGCTCGACGAACGAGGCGCGGTCATCGCGCCGTACAGCGCGGCGAACTGCGTTCCGGTTCGCGCCGATAAGACGCTGCAGGGTGTGCGCTGGAAGGGGGCCAACGATCTCGGCCGGCTTGCGGGGAAAACGGTTGGCCTTCGCTTTCGTCTCAAAAACGGCAAGCTGTACGCCTTCTGGGTCAGTCCCGAAGCGTCGGGCGCCAGCCACGGCTACGTCGCGGCCGGCGGGCTGGGATTCACCAAGCTCACCGATACCTTGGGAGCGGGCCGCGAGTGACCGAAGCCGTGGAAAGGTGAGCGAGGGACTGCTAAGATAAAGGCTGTTCCATCTCAACCAAGGTTCGGATCGAGGGTCATCATGGCGAAAGGCGCGGGCAAGGCACGCAAGAAACTGCCCAAGGAACTGGCGGTCGTGAGGGCGGACAATTGCACCGGCTGCGAAGCCTGCATCGAAGTCTGTCCCGTGGACTGCATCTACAAGGTTCCCGGCGAGGACCAGCCGTCCTTGCAGTCGTTCGTGGACATCGACCTTGAACGCTGCATCGGCTGCGCCCTGTGCGAACGCTGGTGTCCGTGGGACGCCATCGACATGGTCGATTCCGTCACCATCGCCGAGCACGTCGCCAACAAGGGCGGACCGCCGGACTACGTCGAGAAAAATCAAGAACGTCTCAACGCCGTCGCCAAGATGCTCGCCGACCTCGCCGCCGAGCAGCGCGCCGCCACCGCCAAGAAGTAAGGATGAAGGATGAAGGATGAAGGATGAAAAAAACATTTCAATTCATCCTTCATCCTTCATCCTTCATCCTTTGAGGGAGGAACCCCATGCGCCTCCTGCGAACGGCCTCGCCGGCGCTGTTGCTGGCGGTCTTTCTCGGCGGCTGTCAGCCGGCCGAACGCTACGAGTCTCCCCGATCCGCGAACATCACGCCGAGGAGGACTCAGAATCCGCCGGATTCGCCGACGAAGGCGGAGAGCGAACCCCTCGACCCGGAAATCCAATGGATCGACATCTTCAAGCCACCCAAGCCGGATGTGCTGATCGACTTCGTTCACGCCGAGAAAGTGCCGGAAGAATGGGCCAAATTGCCCAAGTTCTGGAACGCGCCGGCGCTGACGACGCCGGGGCAGGCGGCCGCCGTCATCGGACTGCCGCCGCTGACCGCCGGGGCCGTCGCCGGCAGTTCGTCCAACGTCATTCGCATCAAGGTGCCGCTCGGTCTGCCCGACCCGCGCGAGTACGTCCCGGCCGGCGATCCGCTGACCCTGGGCAAGTGGAAACTCGGTCAACGACTGTTCTTCGACGATAGCTGGCTGGAGGCCAAGGCAGGCACGGCGTGCGCCACCTGCCATCGGCCGGACCACGGCTTCGCCGACCGCGAGCACTTCCACCGCGACAGCTTCAACACGCCAACTCTGGTCAACGCCGTCTTCAATCGCTGGCAGTTCTGGGACGGAAGGGCCGGCCGGCTCGAAGAGGTCGTTCAGCGCACCCTCGAGGACGAGCGCGAAAGCAACACACCCACACCGTTCCGCCATACCTGGAGCGGCGTCATCGGCCGGCTGCGAAACAAGCCGCCGTATCACGAACAATTCAACGAAGTGTTCGGCAAACCGACCCGCGAGAAGGAGGGCAAGGAGCAGGCCAACATCACCCAGGACACCGTCGGCCGGGCGCTGGCGTGCTATCTGCGCACCATCCTGGCGGGCGATTCGATTCACGATCGCGCCGTCGAGCAAGCCCGCAAGAAAAGTTCGGACCTCAAGACGGAGCATTACGAAGCGGTCCTCGACGAGGGCGCGCTCAAGGAGTTAGGCCGCGAAAAGGCGAAGAAGGCGGACGTGGCCGCCGAGCTGATGCGCGGTTATCTGCTGTTTTCCGGCGGCGACAAAACCAGGCCACTGATGAACTGCTCCAAATGCCACAGCGGACGCACCTTCACCGACAACGAGTTCCACAACCTCGGCGTCGGCTATCCGTCGGACCCCGGCAAGGAGGGCGGCCGTTTCGCCTGGGTGCCGATCGGGCAGAAGAACCGCTATCTCATCGACGCCTACAAGACGCCGACGCTGCGCAACCTGCCGCGCACCGGCCCGTACTTCCACGACGGCTCGCGAAACCACCTGCGCGACGTGGTGGAGTTCTACAACCTTGGGGCGAAGCCCAACAACCATCTCGATCCCGAATTGCGCAAGGAGGACGGAACGCGGCTGCTCCATTTGGACAAGGCCGAGATCGACGCCGTGGTCTTGTTCCTGAACGCGCTGGCCGGCGGCGACGTGGACCCCATCCTGAAGCCCCCCGCGTCCAGCGCGAAGTAACCGCACCTGTCCGTCCGCATTACGAGGTGACACCATGAACCCCTGGCATGGTCCGGCGATCGCGTTGCTGCTGTGCCTGTCGATCGGTTGTTCGCGCGGGCCGGTTAGCACGGCCGTGCCGGATGCGGTTCCGGAAAAATCGCCGCCTCCCTTCCGGGCGGTCGTCAAGCCGACGCCGACGCCGGACAAGAAGCAGCGTCCGCCGATCAAACAGATCGCGGCGCCGCGTGAAAACCCGGAGGTCGTCAAGACCAAGGAGCGCGGTATCCTTCGCGGCGTCGTCCGCTGGGAAGGCGTCGAGCCGGAGCAACCGGCGCCGCGCTTGCGGATCGACCGAGCAACGCACGGCGTCTCCGAGACAGCCCTGTGGCTGACATCCGCCGGCACGACGCCGTCCCAAGTGTCGGCGGACCCGGTGCGGCTGAGTGCCGAGCAGGGCGAGTATCGACCGCACATCGTGCTGGCGCGCAAGGGAGGAACCATCGAATTGCGAACCGTCGAGGAGCGCGCGGACTTCCAGGCTTCCGGTGCGGCTACGTTCAGCGAGACCCTCCAGCGCGGCGACCGCCGCGTGTTCCCCCTGTCGTCCGCGGGATTGATCGAGGTGCGCTCCCAATTGCAGCCACGGTGCCGTCCGGCCTACGTTTGGGTGTTGGAGAATGGCTTCGGCGCGCTCACCGCAGCCGACGGGCAATTTCGCCTTCCGCCGGTGCCGGCGGGCAATCACGAGTTGATGCTGTGGCACGAGGACTGGCACACCGGGGCGGCCTCGCCGCGCACGGCGCGAGTGCGCCTCACGCTCGCCGCAGACGAGGGAGCGGAAGTGCGCTGGACCCTGCGAGAGCGTTGAACCTCTTGTCCGCAACGCGCTTGACACATTTCGTCGTTCCGGTTTGAATACGACGACCGCAAAGACGCAGGGGAACATGGATAACAAGCTGCGGACATACCTGGCCGAGCTAGTCGGCACCTTCATCCTGGTCCTGGTCGGCGCCGGCACCGCTTGCGCGTCGGGCCTTACCAATCCGCCGCTGTCGGAGACCGCCCTGGCGCTGGCCGAAGGACTCACCTACGCCGTTGTCCTCACCGTCACCTTCTCCGTCTCGACCGGCTGCCTCAACCCGGCCATCACTGTGATGCTGTGGGTGTTCCGACGCCTCGACAACATCCAGACCGGATGGCTCCTTCTCATGCAGTTGCTCGGCGCCACCCTGGCCGGACTCGTGCTGCGTCTGTCCTTCCGCACCGACGTGCTCACCGAGACGCACCTGGGCGCTCCCTACCTGAAAGCGTTCAACCCGGCGGACAGCTCGATCGAACTGCGCCAACTGTTTAGCGGCACGGTGTTCGAGTTGTTTGTGGCGTGCCTGGTGACGTTGGCCGCCTTCGCCACGCTGTTCGACCGGCGCGCGCCGCGGCTGGGCGGACTGATGGTCGGTCTGGCGCAGGTGGCGGCGGTGTTGTTCGGTTTTCGATTCACCGGCGGCGCGGCCAACCCCGCTCGCTGGTTCGGCCCGGCCCTGTGGGAGGCGACGCTCGGACCGGGGCACGCGCACTGGTTGGGAGAAACGGTCATCTACGTCGGCGGACCCATCCTCGGCGCGCTGCTGGCAGCCGTGCTGTACGTGAACCTGATTTTACCGCCGGAGAAGGGAACGGAGTCCCTGCGATGAAGGCGCTGACCTTGGACGATCTGTTGCCGCTGGAAGAATTCAC
Organism: Gemmataceae bacterium; assembly: GCA_036557825.1. Taxonomy (GTDB): domain Bacteria; phylum Planctomycetota; class Planctomycetia; order Gemmatales; family Gemmataceae; genus JAJPHU01. Next base: position 2,654 of record DATBGU010000065.1, on the reverse strand, counting down.
CAGCCGCCGCCGCGAGTTCTTCGAGGCGAACGGCCGCTATCTCGATCGCTACCGTCGTGTCCGCATCGGTTCAAGTTTGACGCTTCTGTTCGAGAATCGACAAACGCTGTGGTTCCGCCTGCAAGAAGTGCTGCGCGTCGCCCGGTTGAGCGAACCGGCGCGCGTGCAGCAAGAGCTGAACCTGTACAACCGCCTGCTGCCGCGGGGCAACCGTTTGCAGGCCGCCCTGCTGCTCAAGGTGGACGACACCCGGCTGCGCGAGGAACTGGCCGCCTGGCAGGATCTGCGCGGCGAGGAGTTGTGTCTGCACCTGGGCGAGGCGCGCTATCCCGCCAATTTGCTGACCTGCCGGCCGGAGGACCGCTGTATTGGCACCGCGCACTGGGTCCAGTTCGTCCTCGATGAGCGCGGCCGGCAGCTGTTGACCGACTTCGAACTACCGGCCCACTTCGCCGTCCGTCGTCCCGGCTACCAGCACGACAGCGCCCCGCTGGGCGACGAGGTGCGCCAAAGCCTGCTCGATGATTTGCAGATGTCCGACCGCGACGAATGATCTTGGGCGAACCCTTTCCGCATTATCTTGGTTGCAGGTAGATGGCCTGGACCAGTCCCGCCCGAACGGGAATCTTTTCAGTCTGGCTGACCCATCGTCCGTCCTCAATCCAGGCCACGCGCACGGTGTAGCTGTATTTCTCACCGGCACGCAGCGGCGGCGACTCGAAATAGCGCGTCTGGCCCGTCAGACGAGTCTGTTTTCCTTCAACCCAGAACAAGGCATGCTCGGGTAGGCGGGCGATCAGTCGCGCGGCCTCCTCTCTTTCTGCCGGCAGACGCAGAGGCAAGGGAGTTGCCTTCAGCGAGTACTTCCGGGGCGCGAAATGCGACGCGTCGCGGGGAACCTCCGGGGAATCCTTGTAATCCTCGAAGCCCACCTGGTTCCAGGGCAGCGTGCTGGCAGAGATGCCGAAGGGCAACTCGCCTTCCGGAGGTGACTCCGGGGGTATGTACTCTCCTCCGAAATAGTAGGAGCGGGTAAGGGTAGCGGTTGCCGAGGAGGAGCGGGTAACGGAAGGCGTTGCCGAGGAGTAGGACGGGTAAGAGAAGTCGTTATCGGGGAAGTAGGACGGCGTCGTGGGGAAGGACGGTTGCGGGGCAGCCTTCTCCCTCTCCCGAGACGGTAAGACACTGTGGTAAGCCCAATATACGGCACAGCTCTCCTGCAGGCCGGCCAGTGCCAGACCCAGCAGAACCAGGGCTCCGCCGATCATCCGCATTCGCCACCGTCTTCTCATCATCGCATCGGAAGTTTGCATCGTTGTCGCCTCCGTAAAGGAGGATATGAGATCCCCAGCCGAGAGGAGCGTCCGCCCGTTGCCGGGGTCCCTGATCGAATTCGGTGAAGTTGATGTACGGTCGATGACTTCGCAACACGGTCCACGGCCGTGGCGGGCGAGAAGTTCAGTCTGTCCACGGGTTGCGTTTGAAGCTGAAACCTTACATTATTGTAAGGTTCGGGTCGGCGCCTCGTCAAGTTTTGATGAGCCGCGAAGCGGCGAGGTGCGCCAAAGTCTGCTCGATGATTTGCAGATGTCCGACCGCGACGACGAAACTTGGGCGACCTGATGCCGCGTTACCTTGGCCGGAGGTAGACGGCCTGGACCAGTCCTGCGCGAACGGGAACTTTTTGGGTCTGGCTGACCCATCGGCCGTCCTCGACCCAGGCCGCCCGAACCACGTAGCTGTACTTCGCACCGGGAACCAGCGGCGGCGACTGGAAGTAGCGCGTCGGCCCCCTCAAGCGAGTCAGTTCTCCCTCAACCCAGAGCAGGGCGTTCTCGGGCAAGCGGGCGATCAGCAGTGCCGCCTGCGGATTCGCGACCGGCGTTCCCGAAGCCAGAGGGGTTGCTTCCAGAGAATACTTGTGCGGCGTGAAGAGCGACGAGTCGCGAGGAATCACCGGAGGTTCGTTGTAATCCGTGAAGCCCGCCTGATTCCAGGGGAACGCAGCGGCCGGGATGCCGAAAAGCAGCCCGCCGACCGCAGGAGATACCGCTGCCCCGGCTTCACCGCCAACGTAATAGGAGCGCGTGACCACCGTCGTTGGCGGATAGGAGAGCGGATAGCCCAGGTCATTGTCGGGCGAGAGGAAGGGCAGTGTTTTGGGAGTGGAGACACGAGGCTCCGGCTGCGGAGCCTTCGGTCGGCCGGTGCGGCTGTTATAATACGCCGCTTGGCCGCCTTCGCCGCTTACGCCGCTCGGCGCGGGTACGGAGCTGCCGTTGTTTGAACGCTGCGCCCGGACATTGGGTAGGCCCGTCGCTATCAGCAGAAGAGCCAAGGCTCCGCCGACCATCTGCTTGCGATACCATCTCCCCCTCGTTGTCTCATTACTTCGCATGATTCTCGCCTCCCTCTGTTGACGCCGCCTCCGTCGCTCGGTGGCGGAAGAGGCCGCACCTATCCTTAACAACAGCAACAGTCGTGCCGCACATTCACTGTTTCGCGGCGTGATTTGTGAATGCCGATCAAGAAGCGCAGCGCCGTGACGACCAAGAAGTGCAGCGCTCGGGTTTAGGGTAGCAGGCGACTGCGGGCACTGACAACAGCGTAGAGGAATCTTCCCTTTTGATATCTTCAATTATTTTTCTTCACGA
>DATBGU010000064.1:0-12050 GCA_036557825.1 Gemmataceae bacterium | reverse complement strand
GCGGTTTTTTGACGCCAGAGTGCCTTGGTGCCCTTGAGTGTTACTACGAGGAACTTAGGAACAGGGAGGAGCAAAGCTGGCTTGAGGTTCTTGGTCGAATGGGCACGGACACGAACTTCGTCCCTGCGACTACGTAAAAATCCTTGCAGACAGTCGAAATTCCTTGCAAGCGGCTTAATCCTTGCAAATCCGGCTTCCAGAACAAATTCGTCCTCGATACGCCCATCGACGGATTCGGCCGGCCGTCGGTTTATCTCTCCCTGCTTCGTCTGGTATGCAGCAATGGCGCCGTCGGTTACAGCCCGGCTTTCCGCAGTGAATTGTCGGTCGGCAAGGGCGACGATGGGGTCGTCTTCGCGCTGACGCGCGTCCTGGATGGCTTCAACAACGAGGACGGTTTCGCCGCTCTGCGACAGCGTTTCGAGTCGGCGACGCGAAGCTGGGCGTCGGTCTACGAGGTGAATCGGCTGTACAAATTGCTGGCTCGTCTGCACAACCGCGGCGAGATCAAGGGCAAGGCGGCGCTGCCCGCGCTCGGCGAAGATGAACCGCGCTCGTCACTGTTCCACGCCTTCCACGAGATGACCGGCGACCTGTCGTGCATTTACGGACTGGCGAACATGGACGCGCTCTCGGTCAAGCGGCAGCGGACGCTGCCGGCCGCGTGCCGGGTGTACGACGTGCTGAACTTCGCCTCCGAGGTGGCGACGCACCACGCCACGGACATGGGCAACCGTCTGGTGCAGGCGTTTCTCGGCGACCTCATCAGCGCGGAGTATGACCTGGAAGGGACGGTCGATCAATTCAGCGACTGGCGCGACTTCTTCATCGGCAGCGACAGCACCACGGACACACTCGCCCATCTCAACCGCCGCTGCGAGTGACGAAGAAGAGCTAACCACAGAGACACAGAGAACACAGAGAAGACAAGAAGAGAGAAAAAAGAAAAAGTGAAAGCAAATCGCTCCTTTGTCTTTTCTTCTCTTCGTTTTTTCTGTGTCTTTCTCTGTGTTCTCTGTGACTCTGTGGTTAGCTCTTCTTCTTATGGCTTGACCACCGTGCCGTCGCGGCGGCGGAGGTTGCCCCATTGCATGTCGAACGGCGGATCGTCGTTGATCGGGAACTTCGCCGCCAGCTTCTCGTCCAGGTCGATTCCCAGGCCCGGCTTGTCGTTTGCCCAGTAGTATCCCTCCTTCAGCGTCGGGCAGCCGGGGAACACATCCTGCTCCGCCTGCGTGAAATCGCGCGCCTCCTGGATGCCGAAATTGGGACAGGACAGGTCGAGATGTACATTCGCGGCGTGGCCCACGGGCGAGACATCGCCGGGTCCATGCCAGGCGGTGCGGACGGCGAAGAACTCGCACACGGCGGCGATCTTGCGAGCCATCGACAGGCCGCCCACCTGCGAAATGTGGATGCGGATGAAGTCGATCAGCCGGCCCGACACCAGCGACAGCCATTCGTTGGGATTGTTGAACAACTCGCCCATCGCGATCGGCGTCGTCGTCTGCTGGCGCAGGTGCGTGAAGTAGCCGACGTCTTCGGGGCTGAACGGATCTTCGAGGAAAAACAGCCGATACGGTTCGAGATCCTTGGCGATGCGCATGGCCAGAATCGGCGGCACCCGCTCGTGCATGTCGTGCAGCAACTCAACCTCGTCGCCGACCTCCTTGCGGAGATGCTCGAACAGCTTGGGCACGATGCGCGCGTAATAGCTCGGTTCCCACGTCTGCGGGCGATTGTTGACGGGGCCGGTGGGTTTGTTGGAGGGTTTGCTGGTGCTGCCGTAGGTCGAGAAACCGGGAACGGCCACCTGGGCGCGGACGTGACGGTAGCCCGCCTCGATATAGCGGCGAACGCTCTTCGCAACGTCCGCGAGGGTCGCGCCGCTGGCGTGACGGTAGGTATCCACCGCCTTGCGGCACTTGCCGCCGAACAATTGATAGACCGGCATTCCGGCGCGCTTGCCGAGAATGTCCCACAGGGCCATGTCCACGCCGCTGATGGCGTTGCCCAGCACCGGGCCGTTCCGCCAGTACGACGACACGAACGACGACTGCCAAACGTCCTCGATGGCGAGCGGATCCTTGCCGACGAGGAACGGCTTGAGGTACTTGTCCACTGCGGTTTCGACGACGCGCGGGCGCTGCGTGAAGGTGGCACAGCCGAGTCCATACAGGCCTGGCTCGCTGGTCGTCACCTTGACGACGACGAGGCGAATCTTCGCCGGCGCGGTGAGGATGGTCTTGATGTCGGTGATTTTCAGCGGTGACAATTTCTTGTCCGCGAGGGGCGGCGCGGCCGGAGCGGCTTGCTCGGACGAGCCGAGCGATTTCGTCATCAGCCAGGGCAGACCGACGGCGCCGGCGCCGAGTCCGGTCCACTTGAGCAGATCGCGTCGATGCATGGGGAGGTTCCTCGCACAGACCGAGGCGCCGTGGCCGAACTATTCGGTCGCGGCAGCGTCGGAGACAACAATGGGTCCAGTCCAGTGCGCGAGGAGGTGTCTGTCAAGCGCCAATCCGGGCGGCGAGCGGCTATTTTTCCTCGGCGGGCGCGAACGGCAACCATACGTCGAAGCGCGCGCCGCGGCCGGGTTCGCTGACCACTTCGACGCGCCCGCCGTGGCCTTCGACGATCTGCTGCACGACGACGAGTCCCAGGCCGGTGCCGCGCTCCTTGGTCGAAAAGAAGGGATCGAATAAGTGCGCCTTGACCTCGTCGGTCATGCCGGTGCCGCTGTCCTGCACCGTCAGGCGAACCCAGTCGCCGTCGCGGCGAACGCGCTCGGTCTGGACGCGGAGCGAACCGCCCTCGGGCATGGCGTCGCGCGCGTTCAGACACAGGTTCATCAGCACTTGCTGTAGTTGCGTCTCGTCGGCGTGAACGAACAGGTCCGACTCCGTCAGGCAGGACCGCAGCTCGATCTGCGACGGCAGGCTGGCGCGGAGCAGTTCCAGCGTGCGGGCGGCGACGAGGTTAACCTCGATGCGGCGCGAATCGACCTGGCGCTGTTTGCTGAAAGTGAGGAGCTGGTTGGCCAGGTTGGCGGCCTGCTCGGTGGCGTCGCGGATTCGCGCCAGGTCGGGATGGCCGACGTGGTCGGGGGGCAGGCTCGAACCGACCAACTCGGTGAGGCTGAGCACGACAGACAACAGGTTGTTGAAGTCGTGGGCGATGCCGCTGGAGAGCCGGCCGACCAACTCCAGGCGCTGCGCCCGCAGCAGTTCTTGCTCCAGCTGGCGTTCGCGCGTCACATCGACGACAAGCGTTGTCATCCCCACGATAGTGCCGTCGGAGCGGCGACGGGGTTCGACGAAAGCCAGGCCGAATTTCTCCGAGCCGCCCTTGGCACGGTAGCGGAACTCGGCCCGGCCGCCGTGGCCCTCCAGCGCTTCACGCGTGAGGCCGATCAGCATCGGCACATCGTCGGCGTGAATGAGCGTGCTCCACGCCTGCGGATCAGCTACCTCTTCCAACTCGTACCCCGTGATGTCGCGCAGCGCGGGGTTGGCGTAGGTGACGCGCATTTCGGGATCGGTCTGGACCACCATCAGCGGCAGCGATTCGACCAGCTCCCGATATCTCTCCTCCGACTCGCGGAGCATGCGCTGCGCCTGGATCGAGGCCGTCATATCGACATAGGTGACCACCACACCGGCCACGGCGCGATTCTCGCCGGCACCCGACAATCCCAGCGGCATGGCGTTGACCAGCACCCAGCGCACTTCTTCCGGTTTGGGGACACGGCCGCCGCCCCGCGGGTCGCGCTGGAAGATGCCCAGGATGAGATTGCGCACCGGCCGACCCATGCGCAGAACGGCGGCGGCGGGATAATCGTCGAGCGGCAAGGGTGTGCCGTCCTCGTGCAGCATGCGCCAATCGCGTTCGCTCAGGCTCATGCCGCGCAGGCGTTCCGGGGGATGGCCGAGGATGGCGCTAGCGCTGGCGTTGCAATCGATGATGCAACCGGTGCTGTCGAGAACCACCAACCCCTCGGCCATGGTTTCGAGGACGGCGCGGAGGCGGCCTTCGGTATCGCGGCGAGCGGCCTCGGCCTGGTGCAGCGCCGTCAAATCCTCCAGAACCCAAACGGCGGCGTCGGGGGGGCCGGACGAGTCGTCGCGGCTCAGCGACACCGGCGCCGCCCACGTTACCAGAGGAGTGCGCCGGCCGTCGGGGCGATGCACGACGATGTCCTCGCGCATGCTGGTCGCACCCTTGACAAGGGCCTGGAAGACCGGCAAATCCTCAACCGGATAGGGCGTGCCGTCGGAACGGTGCAGGCGGTAAACGTCGGCGAGGTGCTCAAGTCCGGCGGCCAGATCCTCGCGCTGGCCGAGCAGACTGCGGGCGCGGGCGTTGACCAGGATGGGATGGCCGGTCGGTCCTTGCACGAAGAAGACGCCAGCCGGCAGGTTGCCGACCAGGGCGTGCAGCATGTTGGTGGTGCGTCTCAGATCGTCGGCCAGCGTGCGCTGCTCGGTGATGTCGGTCAGCACGCCCTCCCAACCGAGGAGCCGGCCTTGCGCATCCAGTCGCGGCGCCAGCGTCTCGCGCACCCAGATTTCCGCTTGCGGATTGTCTTTGTTGCCGCAATGGGAGAGCCGATATTCGCAGGTGACGGGCTGGACCTGACGGCCGACCTGGGCGACGGCGGCCCGCAGCACCTCACGATCTTCGGGATGAACGTGCTGCAAAAAGCGCGCGTGATCGCCAATCAGATCGCCGGGCCGGCAGCCCAGGATCGCTTGGCTGGCGGCGCTGACCAGCGTTACCTCGGCGTCCAGCCCGTTGAGGAACAACGGCGGCCGCTCGGCCCGGCGAAAGCGGGCGCTGTAGATGACCACTGGCAGATGGGCCGTCACGTCGAGCGCTGCATTCGGCGTCCGTCTCTCGGTTTCCGGCCGCACCAGACCGCGCCGCGACAACCACGGCGTCAGCGCGGTCAGTAACAGCGGCGTCAACGATAGCACACCCAGCGTCCGGCCCAGCCAGAACGCCGGCAGTTCCGCTCGCCATGCCTCCGGTGAGCCGCCCACTAGCAGACCGAACAGCAAGGTGTGAAGCACGGCCCACAAACCAAGGCCGAGTCCAGGCAGCAAAATAAGGAAACGAAGCGCCGAGAGCGGGTCGTCCAACCCTCGTCCACCCTGCTTCTTCTCGTGATACAACCACCAGCTGAGTTGCAAGACAGCGGCGCCCAGCACCGCATCCAAGCCCGCCAAAGCCAACTCCGCGCCAGGGTGAGAGCGCGTTCCCCAACGATCGATCAGCAGCGCTTGCAGCACGACGAGCAGGCCGTCGATCGCCAGCAACAGCGCGCCGCGCGGGCCGTACCAGGCGATCAGGGCCAGGCCCAGTCCGGCGGGTGGGTACCACAGGCTCGGACCGATTTCGCCCCAGGTCAGTGGGTTGCTCAGGTGCAACAGCGGCAGCGCCAGCAACGGAACAATCAGCCATCGCCGGATGGGAGAGGAGATTGACGCGGCGAGAGCGGGGGGCGGATCGTCGGGGAATCCACTTACGGACGGATGGCCGGTGGGGGGGACTGGCGTCATTACCGTATCCCTTCTTGTCTCACTACGACCGACTACCCGCGAGGAAGAGACTAATACTTATTATATCTCGAATCGCCGCGATGTATTGCGGAGCGCAAACAATCCACGCTCCGCAATACATCGCGGCGAACCTCCTATTCTCGCTGCGCTGGACTCGGTTCGCGAAATCATCATTTCTTCACTTAAGTCTAAATGACGGAATCTTAATACTCAAGTGCCCTTCGATGGCGGAGGAGAAAAAGACACCTCGATGGTGAACAGCCGTTCCGGGGCGGCTACCGGGGACTACTGCGCCCTTCGCTCTTGTACTTCTCCAGCAGCGCCGTCAACCGTGCCACGATCTCCGGCTTCTTCAACCACTGATTATCGCGCTCCTGGGGATCGTCGTCGAGGTTGTACAGTTGTCCCTTCGCCTCACCGGGTTTCGGCTGGATGTTCTTAGGATTGCTGAAGCCGTGCGAGCCGCGGGCCAGCGCCAGTTTCCACGGTCCTTGACGGATGGCGAAAGTTCCGTCGCTGGAATGATGCACAATCGCCTCGCGGATCGGCGTGTCGAGCTTGTCGCCGCGCAGCGCCGGCAAGAGGTTGTAACTGTCCTCGCCGGCGTCGGCCGGCAATTTCGCGCCGACCACGGCTGCGGCCGTCGCCAGGAAATCCGTCAGACAGATCAATTCCTTGCTCGTGCCGCCAGCCCGAACGCGACCGGGCCAGCGCACCAAAAACGGCACCCGATGGCCGCCGTCCCAGATGTCCGCCTTTTGGCCGCGCAATCCGTCGTTGGCCCGGTGCCCCCATTTGTCGATGTCCTCCGGCGTCCAGTGCGCCCCGTTGTCGCTGGTGAAGATCAGCAGCGTATTGTCCGCCAACTTCGCCTCGTCCAGCGCTCGCAGCACTCGACCGACGGCCGCGTCCACCTGGGCGACGAAATCGCCGTAGTAGCCGGCCTTGCTCTTGCCGCGGAACTCGTCGGTCGGCATCCACGGCGTATGCGGCGCCGTCAGCGCCAGGTAGAGGAAGAACGGCTTCTCGGCCGATTGCTTGCGGACGACCGCGACGGCTCGCTCCGTGATGGCCGGCAAGACATCAACGTGCTTGAAGTGCGGCGCGATGGCCCCGCCGCGCCAGAAACCGCCGCCGCCGTGGCGGCGCATGGCACTGTCCTTGATGGTTGCCGTCGGCGCTTCCGTCACGCCTTCGTTCTCGATGAAGACGTACGGCGGCATGTCGAGCGAGGCGGGGATGCCGAAGTACGTATCGAAGCCGGCCGAACGGGGACCAAGACGCAGCGGTTTGCCGAAGTCGGTCTTGGCGGCCTCGCCGAGTCCCAGGTGCCATTTGCCGATGCCGGCGGTGACGTAGCCGTGCTGCTTCAGCAACGAGGCAAGAGTCGGACGCTTCGGCTCGATCAGCGCGGGCGAATAGCCGTTGAGGACGCCGCTTTTCAGCGTGGTTCGCCAACAATAGCGGCCGGTGAGGATACCGTAGCGCGTAGGCGTGCAGACCGAAGAGGGCGTGTGCGCGTCGGTAAAGCGCATGCCTTGCGCGGCCAGACGATCCAGGTTCGGCGTCGCGATCTTCGAGTCCTTGTTGTAACAGCGCAAGTCGCCGTAACCGAGATCGTCGGCAAGAATGAAAACGATGTTCGGCGGCCGTCGGGACGGCTCGGCGGCGCGAAGCGGCGCGGCAACAACGAGCAGCACGAGAGCGAACAGCGAACAAGCTTTCATGAAGACGTTCCTCCGCTATTGACTGCGCGCGACGGCCCCCCTAGGTCATCTGAAGCAACGCCCGCCGCGGAGATTGTAGCATGAGCGATAAGTTACCGAAAAGTTACCTCGCGCGCCACGGCGAAACGGAGTGGTCGCTGTCCGGCCAGCACACCGGCGTCACCGACATCCCCCTGACCCCGAACGGCGAGCGCAACGCCCGCAACCTCGGCGAACGGCTCAAGGGCAATCGCTTCACCAAGGTGCTGACCAGTCCCTTGCAGCGCGCCAAGCGGACGTGCGAGCTGGCCGGCTTCGGCGCGCAGGCGGAGACGGACGGCGATCTGGTCGAGTGGAATTACGGCGAATACGAGGGGCGGCGCACGGCGGACATCCGCAAGGAGCGCCCCGACTGGTTTCTGTTCCGCGACGGCTGTCCCGGCGGCGAATCGCTCGACGCCATCGCCGCCCGCGCCGACCGCGTCATCGCTCGACTCCGCGCCATCAACGGCGATGTGCTGTTGTTCTCGCACGGCCATTTCCTGCGCGTACTGGGCGCGCGCTGGCTCGGCAAGCCCGCGACCGATGGGCGGTTGTTGCTGCTGACCACCGCGTCGCTGAGCATCCTGGGTTACGAGCACAACATCGAGGAGCCTGTCTTGCGCCTGTGGAACGATGATCGCCACGTCCAGAAGTGAGTTGCTATTCTCACCAGCCCGAAGCGCCAGCGAGGGCCGCCCTCGTTGGCACTTCGGGCTGGTAATCAACTAGAGAGGAGGCAACCTGATGACCTTGAACCCGTTGGCAGGCAAACCCGCTCCCGCGAACCTGCTGATCGATGTGGCCAGCCTGGAGCGCGATTATTACGAGCGCCGGCCGAACGTGGACGATCCGACGCAACTGGTCAGCTTCGGCACGAGCGGCCATCGCGGCACGCCCCTGGACGGCACGTTCACTGAAGCCCACATCCTCGCCATCACGCAGGCCATCTGCGAGTATCGAAAAAGCAAGGGCATCGACGGCCCACTGTTCATGGGCAAGGACACGCACGCCGCTTCCGGTCCCGCCCAGCGCACCGCGCTGGAAGTGCTGGCCGCCAACGGCGTCGAAACGGTCATCCAGCGCGACGACGGTTTCACGCCGACGCCGGTCGTGTCGCGCGCCATCCTCGGACACAATCGCGGCCGCAAGGACCACCTCGCCGACGGTATCGTCATTACGCCGTCGCACAATCCGCCGGAGGACGGCGGTTTCAAGTACAACCCGCCCAACGGCGGACCCGCCGACACCGACATCACCGATTGGGTGCAGAGGCGCGCCAACGATCTGCTCCGCGCCGGCAACAAGGACGTGAAGCGCATCCCCTACGAATCCGCCCTGACAGCGGGCACGACGCACGCCGACGATTTCGTCATGCCCTATGTCAAGGATCTGGCCAACGTCATCGACATGGAGGCGATACGTTCGGCCGGTCTGAAACTCGGCGTCGATCCCCTCGGCGGCGCGACGGTCCACTACTGGGAGCCGATTAGAGATATTTACGGTCTTAATATCACCGTCGTCAACAAAACGGTCGATCCGCGTTTCGTCTTCATGACGGTGGACCACGACGGCAAGATCCGCATGGACTGCTCCAGTCCCTATGCGATGGCGAAGCTGGTCGGCCTGAAAGACCAGTATCGCGTCGCCTTCGGCAACGACCCGGATTCCGACCGTCACGGCATCGTCACGCCGTCGGCGGGCCTGATGAATCCCAATCACTACCTGGCCGTGGCGATCCGCTATCTGCTGACGAATCGCCCGAATTGGCGGGCGAGCGCGGCGGTCGGCAAAACGCTGGTGAGCAGCGGCATGATCGACCGCGTCGTGAGCGACCTGGGTCGAACGCTGTGCGAGGTGCCGGTCGGCTTCAAATGGTTCGCGCCGGGCCTGTTCGACGGCTCCATCTGTTTCGGCGGCGAGGAGAGCGCCGGCGCCAGTTTCCTACGGCGCGACGGCACCGTCTGGACAACCGACAAGGATGGGCCGATCATGGACCTGCTCGCGGCGGAGATCACGGCGCGCACCGGCAAGGATCCCGGCGAGCATTATCAGGAGTTGACGCGCAAGTTCGGCTCACCGTGTTACACGCGCATCGACGCGCCGGCCACGCCGGAGCAGAAAGCGGTGCTGAAAAAACTGTCGCCGGAGATGGTGACGGCGACGACGCTGGCCGGCGAGCCGATCGCGGCGAAGCTGACGAAAGCGCCGGGCAACAACGTGGCCATCGGCGGCTTGAAAGTGGTGTCGGCCCACGGTTGGTTCGCCGCGCGTCCGTCCGGCACGGAGAACATCTACAAGATCTACGCCGAGAGCTTCAAGGACGAGAAACATCTGCAAGCGATCGTCGTGGAGGCCCAGCAGATCGTCGGCCGGGCGCTGGGTCCGATACGCTAATCCGATCTCCCCTCTCCCCCGCTTCGGGGAAGAGGGTTGGGGTGAGGGGGCCGGCGTCGTAATCGGAATCGACCCATGTTTGAATCGGCGGAACTGGACCATCGCGTCTCGAAGGAGGACTACCGGAAGGAAAAGCCGCGCGTCCGCGAGGCGGTCTTGAAAGCCCAGCTGGAGCTGGTGGACCAGAAGCGCTTCGCCGTTCTTATTCTCATCGAGGGCATGGACGCCGCCGGCAAGGGCGAGACGGTGCAGATGCTGCACGACTGGATGGACCCGCGGCACGTCCACACGCAAGCCTTCGGCGAACCGTCCGAGGAGGAACGTGAGCGGCCGCCGCTGTGGCGTTACTGGCGCGCCTTGCCGGCCAAGGGTCGAATCGGCATTTTTTTCGGCGCCTGGCAGAGCGTCGGGCTGAAGCGCTTGCTGGAAGACGGCCACGAGGAAGATTTAGACGAGATCGTGCGGCTCGAAGAGATGCTGGCGCACGAGGACGTTCTCGTTCTCAAATGGTGGTTCCATCTCTCGAAGAAACAGCAGAAGAAACGCTTGAAAAAACTGGAGAGGAATCCGCGCACGCGCTGGCGCGTGACCGAGGCGGAATGGCAGCACCACAAACGCTATGACAAGTTGCGGGCGTCCGCGGAGTCGCTGCTGCGACGGACCAGCACGGCCGAGGCGCCCTGGGCCGTCATCGCCGGCGCTGACCGTTGCTACCGCGAGCTAACGGTCGCCAACATCCTGCTCAAGGCGCTGCGGCAGCGGTTGGAGCAACCGAAGCGGGAGACGGTCCTCGACCCGGTTCCCTCTCCTCTGCCCGCGCTGGACGGCCACAACGTGCTCCGTGCTCTCGATTACGGACGGCGTCTGAGCGGCAACGAGTACGACGAACAGATCGAGCACTGGCAGGGCCGGCTGAACGTGCTGTCGCGCGAGCCGCATTTCGAGGGGACAACGATCCTCGCCGTGTTCGAGGGGACCGACGCGGCCGGCAAGGGCGGCAGCATTCGCCGCGTCACCGCCGCCCTCGATCCACGCTCCTACCACGTGGTTCCCATCGCGGCGCCGAACGAGGAGGAGCGCGCCCATCCGTATCTGTGGCGCTTCTGGCGGCACATCCCCCGTCCCGGCCAACTCCTGATCTTCGACCGTTCCTGGTACGGCCGAGTGCTGGTCGAGCGCGTCGAGGGGCTGTCCCCCGAGGGCGACTGGAAGCGCGCCTACTCCGAGATCAACGATTTTGAAGCGCAGCTGGTCCGTCACGGCTTTGTGCTCTGCAAGTTCTGGCTGGCCATCACCCCGGACGAGCAGCTCAAGCGCTTCAAGGCGCGCGAAAGCACCGGCTTCAAACGCTTCAAGATCACGGCCGAGGACTGGCGCAACCGCGACAAATGGGACGAGTACGAGCGGGCGGTCTGCGACATGGTGGACCGCACCAGCACGGAAATCGCTCCCTGGACGCTGGTCGAGGCCAACGACAAGAAGTTCGCCCGCATCAAGGTTCTCAAGACCCTGTGCCACGCCATCGAGGCGGTGTTATAACGCGGAGCGAATCGGCCCCCTGGAATCGCCCTGGAGCATCCCCTATGAACGCAGCGGACCTGTGGAAACGCTATCAACAGTATCTGTGCAGCGCCCCGTCGATCGACTTGACGCTGGACATCAGCCGCATGCACTTCGACGATGGCTTCCTCGACAAGATGGAGCCGGCGGTGCGCCACGCCTACGAGGCGATGGACGCGCTGGAGAAGGGCGCCATCGCCAATCCCGATGAGCAGCGCATGGTCGGCCACTACTGGCTGCGCGCTCCGGAGCGCGCCCCAAAGCCGGAGATCACGAAAGAGATCCGCGATAGTGTGGCGAGCATCAAATCGTTCGCCGCCGACGTTCACGCCGGCAAGATCAAGCCGCCGGGCGCGGCGAAGTTCACGCAGGTGCTCTCCATCGGCATCGGCGGCTCGGCCCTGGGACCGGAGTTTGTCGCCGACGCGCTGGGCCAACCAGGCCGCGATCGCATGAGCATGCACTTCATCGACAACACCGATCCCGACGGCATCGCCCGCACGCTGGCCACGCTGGAAGGCAAGCTGAAAGAGACGCTGGTTCTCGTCATGTCCAAGAGCGGCGGCACGCCGGAGCCGCACAACGGTATGGTCGTCACCGCCGCCGCGTACAAGGCGGCCGGGCTTGACTTCGCGCCGCACGCCGTCGCCGTCACCATGGCCGGCTCGCACCTGGACAAGCAGGCCGTCGGCGAGAAATGGCTGGCGCGCTTCCCGATGTTCGATTGGGTCGGCGGACGTACCAGCGAAATGTCCGCGGTCGGTTTGGTTCCCGGCGCGCTGCAAGG